>JAHFLI010000077.1 GCA_023255615.1 Candidatus Woesearchaeota archaeon | reverse complement strand
AATTTATCTCATCCAAAAGCTAAGGGCCAATAGCTCAGCCTGGTTAGAGCAATCGCCTCTTATTGGAATATTTTCCGAAAGTAAGCGATAGGCCGTGGGTTCGAATCCCTCTTGGCCCGTAAATGAAATTGCAATAGATTTCACAGCCCATTATCTTTCTTTGAATTCCCCTTTTAATTTTTCAAATCTTCTACGTATTCGACGCTCGATCTGCCCTGGAAATCTAAGCCAGAATTGAGCTGGATACGTTTGAGGTCCCATTTTTTTATAATCTATGAAGACGGGTATTTTATGACCATCATCGAATACTTTTACCATAATGTTGTGGGCACCAATATCCAGAAGTGGAATACCCCTTCTAACCATATATTCAACTATGTTACTCATCCTCGTCCAAAAATAATCATCTGAAACTGGACCATGTTGCCGTAATGTTTTAGAAATATGTCCATTATAATCGACAACCAACTCTCCGATGGAGAAGCTTTGATTCCTTATTCGTCTAACTTCATGAATTACGGAAAAAGACCCTCTCATGTCATCAGGCATTCCGGCAGAAATTCTTTCATAACAAGCTCTTTCATATTCATTAAAATCTCTAATGCCATATGCAATCCGAGTATACAGAGAAGTCGGAATATAAAATGAGAGAGATCCTATGTGTTTTGTAGTCTTTGGTTTAAGTTCTTTAACTACGCATTCATTAGATGTCCAAACCTGTCGAAATCTTCCATCTGATAGGACTCTTTCGAGATTAATGGGGTCGGGAAGAGGATCATAAATTGTAACTACCATACAAGAACGAAAATAGAGTATATTTAAAAACCTTCCGGATAAAACTTATTTCGAATACTTCTTTCCTACAGTGCGATACGCTTCTCGGAAAGGAACTCCCTTCTTGACGAGTTTGTATGCTTCTTCTGTGGCGAATAATTCAGGCGTCATTGCTTTTTTACACTGCGATTCATTGATTTTGATCTTCGATAATACTAAACTCATCACTTCTAAACACGCTTTCGTTGTTTCAAATGAAACAATGATTGGCTCCTTAGTCAATTGAAGATCTCGATTATATCCTGACATTAAATTCCCAATGATGCTTTGTACTTTCATTTCTTCTCCTAAAATGACAAAATACTTCGCACGAACCAATTCCAACACATCAGGATTCTTTTTCTGAGGCATAATAGAACTTCCCGTACAAAATTCTTCTGGCAATTCAACATATCCAAATTCCTTCATGCTAAATAACATAAGATCAGTTGACAACTTATTCAAATCGAAGAGAATCTGAGTCATCATATGAATGAGAGTTGCCTCAAATTTACCACGACTTAATTGACAGTACATTGGATTGTCCATTACTTTTGAGAAGCCCATCTCTTTGGCAGTCATCTTTTTGTCGAGAGAAAAAATAGGAACTCCGAAACCCGCTGCACTGCCTAATGGAGATTGATCGATTAACGTATCAACTGAATCAATAAGAATTAATGTATCTTCAATGGAATCGATATAACTTCCTAACCACATGGTAATGGAAGACGGCATCGCTTTTTGCATATGAGTGTAGCCGGGAATTGGAATTTTTCCATACGGGGAAATAATCTTTTTTAATGTACCTTTATACTCTTGAATGATTATCTTAATTTTCTTCAATTCATCTTTTTCATATAGACGTAACGCAGTCAACACTTGATCGTTCCGAGATCGTGCGGTGTGAATCTTTTTCCCCGTCTCACCGAGCTCTTTCGTTAAAAAATTCTCAATAGCAGTATGGCAATCTTCATCCTGAGGTGTAATAACAAATGCATCCTCTGAAGAAAGTTTCAAAATCTTCGTTAAACACTGATTAATCTTTTTCTCTTCCTGTTTCGTCAATATTCCAATTTTGCACAACATCCGAGCATGTGCTTGCGAAGCAATACAATCGTAGGGCAATAGAGTCATATCAAGAACATAATCATTGCCAACAGTAAATTTTTCAATAAGTGTATGTGAATCAACACCTTTTTTCCACAATTTCATAGTAATCCCTCATCTTCGTTAAACCCAAACATGATGTTCATATTCTGTACTGCTTGCCCAGACGCCCCTTTAAGGAGATTATCAATGACGCTCACCATAACGAGTTGATTGTTTTCATCAATTTCAAACCCACCTATTTTGCAGATATTCGTTTTTTGGACGTTTGTTATCTCGGGAATTTCTTTGCTTATCTCTACAAACGGAGCGTCTTTATAAAATTGAGCATAGATCTTCATTAGTCGCTCTTTTTTTATTTTTTTCTTTAGTAAAATATGCGCAGTGCACAATAATCCTCGAAACGTATTAATGACGTGAGGGGTAAAACTTATTTTCGGTGAAATAAACTGCTCAATTTCATATTTATGTCGATGATGGGTAAGATTGTAAGGAATAAGATTTTCCTTCAATAATTCTGGATTCTTTGCATAGACACTTTCTTTTCCAGCTCCTGACCATCCGCTCTTGCAATCGAAGACAATGTACTTGGCAAAGTTCTGAATAGGTAAGACTGACAAGAGGCATGCGGTCGCATAACAACCCGGATTTGCAACAATGTCAGCGTGAGAAATCTTCTTTTTGTTTAACTCAGGCAAACCGTAGATGGCAGAATTTTTTTTCATCGGTGATTTTACGTGGTAAACAGCCTCATATTTTTTTATATCAGCAAATCTAAACTCTGCTCCAAGATCAATAATTTTAAGAGAAGAATTCAGGCGAGAAGCAATTTCTGCCGAATACCCATGAGGAAGCGCTAAAAAAAGGAGATCGAGTTTTTTTGCATTGATCTCTTCTAAAGTAAAGTCCGTATATCGATCATCTCCTAAAAAATCGGGATAAATCTCGCTTATCTTTTTTCCTTTTAATGTATGACTGTTAATGACTTGAAGCGAGACTTTTTTATGCGTTGTCAATAATTTTACTAATTCATGTCCCGTAAATCCGCTTGCCCCAATAACACCGACCGTAATCATACGAGCACCTTTCGAAGAATAGCAATTGCTTTGTTGATCTCTTTCTTTGTAATGATGAGCGAAGGTAGAAAGCGCAGAGTTTGTTTATGGGCACAATTAATTAAAAGTCCTTGATCAGCACATTGCTGAACAATTTCCTTTCCTTCTTTCGTGAGCTCAACACCAATCATCAATCCCATTCCACGGATTTCTGTGATGAAAGGAGATCGAATATTTCTGAGTTGAGCAACGAAATAGTTTCCCATTATTGAGGCATTTTTCATTAAATTTTTCTTTTCAACCATATTCATAACGTACAAAGCGGCGCTGCATGCGAGTGGATTACCGCCAAACGTCGAACCATGTAATCCCTGGGAAAAGTTTAATTCCTTTTTTGCAATTGTCGCGCCTATGGGGATACCATTTGCTAATCCTTTTGCAACAGTTACAATATCGGGCAAAATTCCATATTGCTGATATGCAAAAAATGTTCCTGTTCTACCATTTCCGCTCTGTACTTCATCAAGGATGAGAAGAATTCCTTTCTTGGTGCATAAATCTCGTAGGCTGTGAAGATATTGTTTGTCAAAGAATTTTACTCCGGCTTCCCCCTGAATCGGTTCAATTAATACTGCCGCTGTTTGATCAGTTATGGAATTCTCAACTGCAACTAAATCGTTTTCAGGAACAATGGTAAATCCAGGAACATGAGGTCCAAAATCTTTTTTGTATTTTTCATCCCATGTACCTGCGAGACTGCCAAACGTTCGACCATGAAATCCAAAGCGAACGGTAATGATGTTTGATCTTTTCGTGGCCTTTCGCGCAAGTTTAATAGCGCATTCATTCGCTTCAGTTCCGGAATTTGAGAAAAAAACATGACCCAGCCCAGAAATCTTGACCAGTTTCTCTGCAAGGAAAACTTGAGGCTCAGAATAATACAAGTTTGTTGGCGTAATCATCTTTTGAGATTGTTTCTGAATGACGGTTGCTAAACCTTTATTACCATGTCCGATTAAGCAGCTGCCTATACCACCTATGAGATCAAGATATTTCTTTCCCTCCTTATCCCATACATAACATCCCTTTCCATAATCGAGAACAAAGGGGGGTCGTGAATAGGTACTCATCAAATATTTTTTTTCTTTTTCAATAACTTCTGATGTCTTCATGGTACGATCTCCGTTCCAATTCCCTTTTCAGTAAATAACTCCAACAACAATGCACGACGAATCTCTCCATTGATAAGGTGCGCCTTTTTTACATCATGTTTAACTGCATCGACACATGAAAGTACTTTCGGAATCATGCCTGACGTAATTTCTCCACTTGCAATATATTTCGTTGCATCTGTTGAACCTAAATGTGATAAAAACTTTCCCTCAATGCGAACCCCTTTCACATTCGTGATGATTGTTAATTTCTCTGCGTGGACCGATTGAGCAATTTTTGTTGCAGTAGTATCTGCATTAATGTTTGTTAATTGACCATCCACTGTCATCCCCAGAGAGGAAACAACCGGAACATATCCTTTTTTAAGAGCTTTAATCAGAAGAGAACTCTGGATGTGCTCAATTTCTCCGACGTAGCCCAAGCGTTTATCTCGTATGATGGTGGAAATTAATCCCCGTGTGCAATCTTGTGCACTGATCCCTTGTTTTTTGAGAGCTGAGATGCATTCATGATTAATTGTTTTGAACACACGATCAACAATATCAAGTGTTTTTTTATCCGTTACTCGAAGTCCATGAATAACTTTTTTTGGAATGTTCGCTGCAATCATCTCTTTATCAACTTCTGGACCCCCGCCATGCACAAGAATAACATTTAATCCAATCATTTTTAGAATGGCAATATCTGTAAAAATAGAGTCTTTTGACTCTTTTTCAATCATCGCATTGCCACCAAACTTGATAACAATAATCTTTCCTGCAAATTTTTTGACATATTGCAATGCCTCAACAAGCATGTCCACTTTTCTTTGTGATTTGTTCATTTAGGTTGAATATTGCGCATTTATCTTGATGTAATCATAACTCATATCGCACCCATACGCCGTTGCATGAGCCTTACCTAATCCGAGATCAATAAGGATAGTTGTTATCGTTTTTTTTTCTATTGACTTCGATGTCGTATAACTATTAAAGTTCCTCACTTCTACTCCGTGTTCAACAATGGGGTTTCCATTTATCGAAATCTTCAGTTTATTTTCAACAAAAAAAGCGCCACTATTTCCAATGGCACACAGAATTCGGCCCCAATTCGGGTCGCTTCCAAAGAGAGCACATTTTACTAAAGGGGAACAAATAATATTTTTTGATATCTTTTTTGCATCTTCTTCCGATTTTGCCGCTATTGTTTCAACAACGATTAGTTTTGTTGCCCCTTCTCCATCCTGCGCGATAAGTTTTGCGAGTTCAATACATACGATCGTCAACGCGTCCTGAAACTCTGCGTTATCAACTTTTCCTGCCGAACCATTTGCAAGAATGAGCACCATATCTGAAGTAGAGGTGTCCATGTCAACAGAAACCATATTAAATGATTGATCAACAGATTTCTTAAGCATTTTTTTTAATTCCGTTGAAGAAACTCGAGCATCTGTTACCAAAAAAGCGAGCATCGTTGCCATATTCGGATGAATCATTCCAGACCCTTTTGCAACTCCAGAAATTGTAAAGTTTTTTCCATGAACAGTCATTTCTTTTTTAATTTTATCTGTGGTAAGAATGGCTTCAGCAAAATTATCTGAAGTTGAAAGCTCACGTTTTATTCCTAGAATTCCTTTCTCAAATTTTTCCATGGGAAGCATCTTTCCAATAATGCCGGTTGAGGCCACAAGAACATTCTTTTCATTAATTTCTAACTCTTGGGCAACTAATGTAACAATCTTTTTTGCATCTTCCTTTCCTTTTTCACCCGTTCCAACATTGGCGTTTCCGCTATTCACCACAATAGCTTGAGCTCTTCCATCCTTCAAATGATCTTGGGTAATAAAGAGGGGAGCCCCTTTGACGGTGTTGGTAGTAAAAACCCCTGCAGCAGAGCACACACACTCAGAAAAGATTATTCCGAAATCTTTCTGCACTTTT
>JAHFLI010000076.1:5079-6108 GCA_023255615.1 Candidatus Woesearchaeota archaeon | reverse complement strand
ACCAGCTGGAGCAACTATTACAAGAGTGACCGATACTCAAGCAACATTTTCCTATACGCCTAATTTTGACGTTACTTCTTCGAGCCAATCGTTTTCAGTAATAGTTCAAGCTCAAGATGGCAATTCTTCAGATACAGAAACATTCTTGTTAACAGTCAATAATGTTGTGCAACAAAATTCAACAAACTCAACATCGATGCTTGAGATTAAAGATCTTAAGGTCAAAGTGGGCAGTAAGACAGATTCGAGCATTGAAGATGGTGATAAGGTGAGTGAAGATGCACGACCTGGAGATCAGGTAAGTTTTGAAGTTCAGGTAAAAAATCTTTTTGACAAAAGCTCATCCAATGATCAAAAAATTAAAGACATTACCGCCAAAGTAACGATTTTCAATATTGATGATGGTGATGACCTTGATGAAGAATCTGATTCATTTGACCTTAAGGCAGAAGATAAGAAAACAGTTACCGTAAATTTCGATATTCCTCAAAAAGTTGATGAAGACACCTATGATGTTGAAGTCCATGTAGAAGGAGAAGATGAAGATCATAATACTCAAGAGATAACATGGAATCTTCAAATAGACGTCAACAAGAAGGATCACGAGATCATCATTAAAGATGCAACACTTAATCCATCAGTGGTTAAATGTTCACATGATGCGACACTTGATGTTACAATCGTAAATACAGGTAGTCATGATGAAGACCAAACTGTTCTTGAAGTCAAAAACGATGATTTAGGACTTAACTCTCGAGACACAGGTCTTGATTTGAGTGAAGGAACAAGCGATAGCGATTATTCAAAAACAGTCAGCATTGATTCAAGTAATGTTGCACCGGGTGATTATCCGATAACCGTTAAAGCATATTATGATAGTTCGAAGCTTTCGGATTCTCAAACAGTCACCTTAACTGTGCAAGATTGTACGACTGTTCCTCCGAAGACGACACCAACGCCCCCTGTACAGCCACCAAAGGAACCAGTAACCGTTGTTACGATTCCTCCAGTAAGCAACACACCTTCAGT
>JAHFLI010000076.1:0-5069 GCA_023255615.1 Candidatus Woesearchaeota archaeon | reverse complement strand
TGCACAGCCTGTTGCTCCAACCACAGTGAGCATTCGAGATTCAACAACCTATACAGCAGTGTTGATCATATTGATTGTGATCATTGTGATTTTGCTGGTTTTTGCGATTGTATCTATTGCACGAAGAAAGTAAACCTTTCTTCAAATTTTTATTTTTTAAAAGATAAACAGAATTCTCAACATTACTCAATAAATTTTCTCATCCTATCGATAAATTCTTCAGCTTCTTTATGGTATTTATCAAATTCTGCACCAGAGATATTAGCGCTCGTTCGATGGATAATTTCTTTTGAGAGTTTGTAGAACTTTCTCATCATTAATGCATAGCGCTCTTCAAGGAGGCCTTTCCTTACCATTTTCTGCTCGAGCATATCTGCAACATGATCTGGTGAAGGAGGAATCTCTCCCATCTTCATTAATGCAGCGTGTGCCGAATCAATAACGCCCCAATACAAATCAATGTTCGCTTGCATCACATGCCATTTCGAGTTATGCAAAGAATTTGGTGCCCTCACAAAATAATTCCAAATACTTTCATTTGTTGGACGAATTTTTCCTCGCTTTAATAAAAGTTGCAATGGTTCAAAAAATCCAGTATCATACAATGCCACACCATCCCTTAAAATATTTACTGCAATAGGATCGCCATTTCTGACGTATTCCCAAAAAGAAGAGAAACGAAGAGAGATAATATGGAGTCGAGGAGAAACACGCATGATATGACGCTGAACAATCAAACGGTATGCCTCTACCAGTTCGTCAGTAATATCAACAAGTGTATCATCAATAACCAGCAGAACATCAATGTCGCTTTTTTTCGTTTGAGTTCCCCGAGCTGTTGATCCAAAAATAACCACTGCGCGCAAAAATGCTTTCAATTCATTCTCAATTTCAGAAGCAAACTGCTGAGCAAGATCCATGTCTTGCTTATTATAGAGCTCAAGATTGGGATTTGCTTTTCGAGGAATCTGAAACTTCATTCTGCCACCATCCAGTTACTCCAATTTTCTTTATATAAAGCTTTCTGATTTCCTTGAATACGAAATCTTTTAAACAAAGGCGGTGCTCTTTCCTCTATGAAGGGTTATGAATATTTTGACCATACTGCTGATGTCGGCATTTACGCGTATGGGAAAACAATTGAAGAACTTTTTGTGAATGCTGCTCTTGCGTTAAGTGACCAGATGGTAAATATTGCACATCTCTCCTCATCAATGGTCAAAACTCTTTCTCTTTCCGCTACATCCGAAGAAAAATTGTTGTATGATTTTCTTGAAGAAATTGTGTACTTGAAAGACTCAGAAAATATTCTATTTTCGGATTTCAAGCTGAAGATTAAAAAAGAAAAGGGACACGTTTCTCTTATTGCGACGCTTAAAGGAGATCCTATCAATCCAAAAAAACAGGAATTACGTAATGATGTAAAGGCGATTACGATGCATCTCTTTACCATTGAAAAAATAAATGAAGGATATAAGGCAACCGTGATCATTGATATTTAATTTGATTCTTTTATATTAATAACTATTTTACCACTGGACATCTCGACGCCAACTATATAAATTATAAATGTCTTTAGTTTATTACTTCCAAAAATGAAATTTGACACTAATCTTGCTGCAATTCACGGCTATCTATGTTCCGATGGTTATGTAATTAAAAATCCAGAGACTCAGAAACATGTCTATTATTACATTGGTCTGAGAAATATGAATAATACCTTACTTGAGGATTTTCAACAAAAGTTTAGGAAAGTATTTGGGATTCAACCGATAATTACCCAAGACGGTCGGTGCAAGATTCAGAATAAAGAGATTTATGAGTCATTAACAAAAGATTTTTCGTATTATTCATATGAGTGGAAACTGCCCTCGTTATCAAAAGAAAATGTGAAGTATTGGCTTCGTGCATTTTTTGACTGTGAGGGGTGGGTTGAAAATCAAAAAGGAAAGAGTCGCCTTATTGGATTAGATTGCTGTAATATCAGCGGATTATATCAAGTTCAAAGTGCATTACTACGGTTTAATATTAAATCCAATATTAAAAAAAGAAAAGGAAGAAGAATTTGGAGATTAACCATTTGCCACTTAAATAATTTGAAAAGATTTCATAATTCAGTAGGTTTCCTTCATCCTCAAAAAAATCAAAAACTAAGCATCGCTATTGACTCATATAAGAATTATCATTGGAATGTCCCCAAAGATAAAAAGGGTTTATTATTTTTTGTAGCCGAAAAAGGAAGGATTAGAAAAACAAGAAATGAAATAAGATTGATGTCTATCAAAGAATCGAACCTTCGAAATATTAAGAAAGCTTTAAAAAAGTACAATGTCAACTCGAAGATATATGGACCTTGGAAAAACAATACAGGTTCTTTATATTATTGTTTGATTATCAATAATTATCTGGAGGTATTAAATGGAACAAAAAAGTGGACGACCTAAGGAAATTAAGCAGGTCAATGAGATGGTATGGGAAATACCTCAATCATTTAAAAAAGGAATGAATGTGCCTGCGAGAATTTATGCGTCCAAGAAATTACTCGACGAAATGGATGATGGAGTCTTTGAACAAGTAACAAACGTTGCATGTCTTCCAGGGATCCAAAACTATGCATTTTGCATGCCCGATGGTCATTTTGCATTGTAGTTAAGTCTACGGCAAGACAAGTGGGGCTATGGATTTCCGATTGGAGGGGTTGCTGCCTTTGATGTTAAAGAGGGTGTCATCTCGCCCGGTGGAATCGGATTTGACATTAATTGTGGAATGCGTCTCCTCACCACAAATTTGACGTACAAGGACGTTCAACCAAAATTACGTGAAACGGTCGATATGCTCTTTCAAAAAGTTCCTGCTGGCGTCGGCTGTAAAGGATTTCTTAAAGTGAATGAGAAAGAGTATCGTGATCTCATGGAAACTGGTTCAAAATGGTGTATTGATCATGGATATGGATGGGATACTGATTTGAAAAGAATCGAAGAACATGGATGCATTACGCAAGCGGATTCTTCCAAAGTAAGCGATAAAGCGATAAAGCGAGGAATTTCACAATTGGGAACATTGGGATCGGGAAATCATTATCTTGAAATCCAAATTGCTTCTTCTGCAAATATTTTTGATGAAGCTATTGCAAAAAAGATGGGGATTACCATACCTGATCAAGTTGTGGTTATGGTTCATTGTGGCTCTCGTGGCTTTGGTCATCAGGTTGCGACTGACTACTTGAAGGTTTTTGACGAAGCGATGAAAAAATATAACATTTCAGTTTCAGATCGAGAGCTTTCATGTGTCCCATTTCAATCTAAGGAAGGTCAAGATTATTACCAGGGGATGGCTTGCGCAGCAAATACTGCGTTTGCGAATCGACAAGTTATTTTGCACCGGATTCGTGAATGTTTTTCAAGCGTTTTCAAGAGGTCTGCTGAAGAACTGGAAATGAATTTGATCTATGATGTTTCTCATAATATCGCAAAGGTGGAGAAGCATAAGATTGAAGGAAAATGGAAAGAAGTCATCATGCATCGAAAAGGAGCAACGCGAAGTTTTGGTCCAGGACATGATGAATTACCAAAAGAATATCAGAAAATAGGACAACCAGTCATTATCGGAGGATCTATGGAAACGGGATCTTATCTTTTAACGGGAACTCAAAAAGCAATGGATGAAACATTCGGATCAACTGCTCATGGATCTGGAAGGACGATGTCAAGAACACAAGCAAAAAGAGAATTTCGCGGAGATTCTTTGCAGAAGGATATGGAATGTCGAGGTATTTATGTTCGTGCTGTTTCGATGTCTGGTTTAGCAGAGGAAGCTGGAAAAGCATACAAAAATATCTCAGAAGTGGTTGATGTATTGGAGCATTCAGGGATTTCTCATAAGGTGGTTGGTTTTAATCCAATCGGCAACGTAAAAGGATAAGATTTAAAAGGCAATTTCGATTATTCTCGACGATATGATGCCTCAAAGTGGATTAGCTGGAAAAGTAAATAAGGCTTTTTTGGGTTTAGGTCTTTCTGGTAATTTGCCTAGTCCTGTAACTTCTTACGTTAATCCTGCGGTATACAATGTCGGGTATGAATCTACTGGTTTGCCGTATGTAAATGCTGTCTCAACTGGGTATTCTCCTGCTGAGATAGGTTATCTTTTAGGATCTAAACCCTATGTTGGAAGAACTCATACTGAAAAAACTGAACCACAAGTTCCCCCGTATCTTCCTGAACCAACAAGTGCTGACACCGCTCGATATATTCCAATTTCAGATTCACTTCTTTACGTTTTATCCCTGACCCCTGCAAATGATAATATTGGGTATCGAGTGAAGCCAGCGCAAGATGTAGACAAAGAGAAAAAATTTGGAATTGAAGGAATACTTGCCTCGATAAATGGTCTTGGACGAAAGGTAAAAAGCGGTTTAAAATATCTCAGTGAATATGTTAATAGTTATACAAGTTATGCACGTGATAAATCTCTTGATAATAAAAGTGATTCTAAGAGTTCGACACGCCTTTCAAGCGTAGATTTGTCTCCAGCAGAAAGTTGGGATATTGTTGACCATTCTCCTTTATTTTCGTCTCGTGATGCATTGAACCCGCTATCAATAGCAAATGATGCTCCTGGACCATCTATTGATCCGTATACACCAGCTAATGACAAATTATTTATCTCGACACATTATTCCCTTGGCGCTGTTTTTCGGTACTCACCAAAAGATCATGAGGACACTGGAAGAAATGACCGACCGCTTGGTAAGGATCCTGTTAACAAGAAGAAAGAAGAAACAGCCAAATCAGAATCCTTAAAAGCAGCATAATTTTTCTATTCTCATGTTCTCAGAATTATTTCAACTCTTTGGCTCAAACATTAAAGCTCTTGAAATTCTTACATTATTGAAGGAGAGTAAACCTGCTGCACGAATATTAGTGAAAGAAAGCGACAAGGAAAAGATAAGAGTTTTTTTAGAACAGAAGGGATTAATTATTCGTACATCGGATTTTAAATTATTAAAAACCGATGACATGCCGTATTCAGATAGTGGAATAAAAATTGAGGTAGACGATAAAAGGGAG
>JAHFLI010000075.1 GCA_023255615.1 Candidatus Woesearchaeota archaeon | reverse complement strand
AAATTAATGGCTAGAAAACTAAATTTTCTTTTCGGTTATTGGCCTCCAGGCAAATTCATTCTAGAGGACTAGATACTGACAGGAGGGATGGCTCCGTCGGGGGATGTCAGCGTAACCGCTAACCTAAAGAATTTGAAGCCAATAACACTTCATCCCCAGAAAACTATATAAAGTGATTTCTCCTTATTTTCTGTATGGAGAAAAGAAAAATTCAAACGCCTTTTGATGAACCTGTTCTTTCTCTTGCCTTCGATACGTTAAAGCTGAACAAACAATGTCTTATTTTTGTCAATACAAAACGATCAGCGGAAAAAACAGCTGAAGAAATTGCAAAGAATGTGACAGCGGAGAACCCAGATTTATTGACTATTGCACTCGACGCAAAGAGTGCACTTTCTTCTCCTACGCATCAATGTGAACGTCTTTCATTTTGTTTGAGAAAAGGAATTGCATTCCATCATTCCGGGCTTGCGGCAAAACAGAGAGAGATTATTGAGGAGAAATTTAAAGAAGGGGTTGTCAAAATTATTTGTTGTACACCTACACTCGCATATGGTCTTGATCTTCCCGCTTTTCGAGTAATTATTAAAGACCTTAAGCGATTTGGCAGACAAGGATTGGCATGGATTCCTGTCCTGGATTACCTTCAGCAAGCAGGTCGAGCAGGACGGCCAAAATATGATTCTCGTGGTGAAGCGATTGCCATTGCACAGACGGATAGCGAGAAAGAAAAAATTATTGATTTGTATATTCATGGAGAGCCGGAGCCTATTCATTCAAAACTTGCAGTTGAACCTGCATTGAGGATGTATCTTCTGTCGCTTATTGCAACGGAAATGGTTTCGTCAAAAAAAGAAATTTTTTTATTTTTTGAAAAAACATTTTGGGCTCATCAGTACCAAGATAGTTCTCGCCTTGAAACGATCATTGAGAGAATGTTAGAGTTATTGGAGGAGTGGGAATTTATCCGAGAAAATGAAGAACAGTATCGAGCAACTCCTCTTGGTAATCGAGTGTCTCAACTCTATATTGATCCGTTTACTGCTTTCCAAATGACTGAATGCTTGCGCAGAGCGGCGAGCAAAACGGTCGATACCTTTTCATTTCTTCAGATGATTTCATATACTCTCGAGATGAGACCGCTTGTAAAAGTAAAAACAAAAGAATTTGAAGAAATTCAAACTCAAGTCGCTTCATTTCATGAGGTGTTGATTACAGAAGAGCCGGGACCATTTGATGCTGAATATGATGAATTTCTTGATTCGTTCAAAACAGCATTGATGCTTCATGAATGGATGAACGAACAAACCGAAGAATTTCTTCTTGAGAATTTCTCCGTTCGTCCCGGAGAATTGCAGGCGAAACTTGATATTGCAGAATGGCTCTTGTATACTGCTCAGGAAATGTCTACGTTAATGCACTTTCAATCCCTTCACCGTCATATCGCAAAAGCCAGATTTAGGATAAAATATGGAGCAAAGGAAGAGTTGTTCGCACTATTGCGCTTGGAGAACATCGGTCGCGTACGTGCACGAAAACTGTTTGCACAGGGAATCAAAGATCTCGGTGATGTGAAGAAAGCTGACATCGAAGTATTAGCTCGTTTGCTGGGTAAAGGAATTGCACAGTCCGTTAAGAAACAAGTTGGACAGCCTGAATTATTGACGAAAACTCTTGAGGGATTTACATGAGCAAGATTGTTTGCGGCCTTTTGTATAAAAATGAAGGTTCGTTGCAGCGTGCAGTAGTGCCTCTGCAAAAACAATTTGGGGATATTCACTCTGAAAGCGCACCCTATCCATTTACGTTTACCCATTATTATGAAAAAGAAATGGGAACGGGATTGCAAAGAAAATTTATTATCTTCAACAAAGAAACACATGATGATGAGCTTGCCTCAATCAAGATATTTACCGATTTAATTGAAGATGGGTTGAGAAAAGAGGGAAGACGAACAGTAAATATTGATCCGGGAATTCTAACCAAACAATCATTAACGCTTGCATCTAACAAGGAACGACCCTTTAAACAAAAACTTCAAGAGGGAATTTATGGTCACGCCGTATATATGTTTTCTCAAAATGGGGTTGAGATATTTCCCCATACTTTTCCTGATTTTAAGCAAAAGCATTTAATGGAGTGGTTCTTTTCTTCTCGCTGAGCCCCTGTGGTCTAGCCTGGATATGATCTGAGCTTGCGGCAGCGGAAATCCGTATTTCCTGGGTTTGCGATGCAAACAGCTTAGGACTCGGGTTCGAATCCCGACGGGGGCATACCCCCCGTACACATTCGATTTTTTACTTCTACACCAAAAGAGTTACTGAAAATGAAGTGAATTTGTTTATCATTAAGATTCCCTCAGAATATTGTCACTCTATAGTGATTAAAAATAGAAATATTTATATAGTAGTGTTCATGTAAATAGGTATATCATTATAAATCGGGGGTTTACATTATGGCAAAGGATTCAGGTAAGATGAGTTATGCTGTTTCAACAGCAGTTCTTGTAGGTGGATTGTTAGGAGCTGAAGCTCAAGCATCACCGCCACTCGAAAAAGGATTACTAGATCCTTCGATACAAAGTCTCGAGATAGTTCTTCAATGGGGAGATAGACACTATCAACATATTGAACGTACAGGATGTCCATCTTATCCTTCAATGTTTCCAATCGAAAGTAAATCTGGACCGGATAAAAGTATACTTTTTTCACTTGTTCAACAAGGAATGAAATATATCGTTGTTCCTGGAGAGGTAAACGACTGTGCTACAAGAGATGGAATAGACTATGCACTCATGTCAAATCCAGGTGGAAGATTCGCTGTCGTTAACCTGTCAAATGGACATGTTTATAGCTTCACTTCGAGTTCACCGCCTAGATTTGTCTCGCAAGACGGTAAAGAAGGTAACGCTCCCCTGTATATCGATCAAGGATCACATAGATTAGGTTCTGAGACTGTTAAAATCACTTCCCTTGATGGTCAAGTTGAAAGTATAGTGCCTTCTGATTTCCATTTTGACGGACCAAATTCAGTTTCAGCCACAGACGCAGTGAGAAGCGGAATTCTCCTAAAAGTCAATCTTTTAACTGGAAAAGTAGAGAAAGAATTTGAAGCATAATTTTTTTATTGTTTTTTTAATCTTGTCAATTCTGCTGCTTGTACACTATTTTTGAGTAAGTTTTATAAGTTTTTAACCAACAGACAAAATATGGAAGAACTTGTCAGTTCCATTGAATTTCAGATGAGTTTACTTTTGTTTGTTGCTCTGGGCGGATATCTTCTTGCCTCTCGTATTAATCAATCTGTTGTGATTGGAGAAATTCTTGTTGGCGTCCTGATTGGGCCTAGTTTGTTTGGACTCATTACCTATACTAATTTTGTGCAGAGTATTGCGCATCTCGGTGCAATTATTTTATTATTCGTCGTTGGATTAGAGTTCAAATTGAAAGACATATTCAATGTGAAATATGGGATCATCGCACTTGTAGGTGTTATTGTTCCTTGGATTGGCGGTTTTTTTATTGCTCAGGCTTTTGGTTATACTTTTCAAAATGCAATTTTCACGGGGACTGCCTTAACAGCAACGAGTATAGCTATTACCGCAAATGTTCTCAGAGAAATGGGACAATTACAATCTGATGCAGCAAAAGCGATTATTGGAGCTGCAGTCATTGATGATATTTTGGGTTTACTTGCTCTATCTGTGTCTCAGCAAATTGTTTCTGGATCCATCTCATTTTCTTCGCTCGTTCTCATTTTTCTTAAAGCAATTGCATTCTTTGTTTTTGGAGCGTATATAGGCTACACCTTTCTCAGTCGGTTGATTGAAAAAGTAGATGGAAGTCAAATCGCAAGGAGATTTCCCGAATTTGTTTTTATCTTTGCGATGATGATTGCATTTTTATATGCGATGATTGCTGAGCTTATTCATCTTTCTGCGATTGTCGGTTCTTTTCTTGCAGGAATGGCTCTTGAAGGTGCCATTGTGAAACACGGAAAAGATTACAAAGAAGGTGCAGAATATTTACATATTATATTTGCATCTATCTTTTTTGTCTCTCTTGGGATTTTGGTCGATGTGCATGCTCTCACTCCGAACGTGATTTGGTTTGTGATTGCATTAACGATTGTTGCCGTACTTACAAAGTTTATTGGATGTGCAATTCCTGCAAAGTTGCAAGGACTTTCAAAAAGGGATGCCTTAATTGTTGGATGGGGGATGTCTCCTCGTGGAGAAGTTGCGATGATTGTCGCGTTGATTGGATTGAATGCGGGATTAATACAACAGGATATTTACATATCGCTCGTCTTCATGAGTGTGTTAACAACTATTATCACTCCAATCATTTTGAGAAACTGGTTTTACAAAACGCCTTTTGTTGATTGATGTTATTGAAATCTCTTATTTTTGTTTCTTAAAGAATTCTTCAACCAGAGTTAACGTTGATATATCATGTGCAGATCTTTCCTCTCGTAATAGTACCACTCGTGGAAATCGGAGCGCATATCCAGACGAATACGTCGGTGATTTTTGAATTTCTTCATACGAAACTTCAACCACAATTTTTGGCTTTACGGTTACTTCTTTTCCTTTTTGTGTTAGTATTATTGGTTTCAATTCTTGGGTAAGTTGTGCAAAAGAAACGCCTTCCTCTTCCTTTTCTTTTATTCCCGTTCCTACTTTTCCGACTTCGAGAAAATTTCCATCTTCATCGATGCACGCAAGAGTAAACGAACTTAACCACTGAGAACGTTTTCCATCTCCCCATTCTGCACCAGTTATTACAAGATCAAGTGTTTCCATGGTTGGTTTTAATTTGACCATAAACCCGACACGGCCTCCCGGTTTATAGGGGGCATCAAGTTTTTTTGCCATCACCCCTTCATTTCCTGCAGCAAGAGAGGATTGGTAAAATTGTTCTGCATCTCGTTCTGATTCAACGATGATTCCTTTTGACACAACAATCTTTCCTTTAACTGAAGAGAGCATTTTTTCTAACGTTTCTCTTCTTTTTTTAAACGGTGTCGTCAGAAGATTTTTTCCATTATAATAAACAACATCGAAGATATTTAATTCTACAGGGAATTTTTTTGCCATCTCTTCAATATTATATTTTCTTTTTATTCGTTGTGAGATGTTTTGAAAGGGCAGATATTTTCCATCACGAATGCCCACCGCTTCTGAATCAATAATATAGGAATCTCCTTTGACATGAGTTGAGAGCATCTCCACAATATCCGGAAATTGTGCAGTCACCTTTTCTAGTCGGCGGGTAAATAAGGTAATTTTCTTTCCTTCTTTATGAGCTTGTATTCTAAATCCATCATACTTGTATTCAAACATACATGGTTTTTCGCATCGTTCAAATGCTTCAGCAATATCTTTCACTTTTATTGCGAGCATCACTTTCAATGGTCTTCCCAGTTTCAATGTTGCATTCGTTAATCCGGAAACTCCTTTTGATTTTGCTCGTTGTGCAACATCACCAAAATCATTGGTAACATCATACGCAGATTGAACTTTTTCTGAAATTTCGTTGTATTTTTCTCGATCTTTAATTTCGATTCCCTCTTCAGAAAAATGCAATCCAATCTCCTTTCCAAAGTTTGCCCAGATAATGGCATCTCTCAATGACCCTTCTCCTACACCTACACGAAGTTCTTCGAGAAGGGTTCGGACAATGTATCGCGCTTCCCTAGGTTTTGCAGAAGTAAGCAATTCTGTTATGAGTGCCATTTTTCTTTCCACCGTGCCTTGGCCTTCTAAAGTAGCAAGTTTAGTAATATTTTCAAACACTTTTTTGACCGTTAATTCAGATGATGACAGAGTAGATTGTTTTTTATTTCCAATAACATGCTCTGTTACTAACCCTAAATCTCCTTTTTTTTGCCATTCTTGCTCTACTTTTTCTTGTGAAATTCCAGTTGCAGAACTAATTGCTTTGAGAACAAGTCGTGAAGCGACCCCTATTTTTGATTCATCTCCATCGGGAAAAACCTTACCTTGAAGGAGAAGAACAACACGTGGAGATTCTTCGGCTGAGATCATATTGAGAAAATCCGCAATGATTTTTGTCTTCTCTAATCTCTTTGTTGTTTTTTCGAGTTGTTCATAGATATCGACTAGTTTTGC
>JAHFLI010000074.1 GCA_023255615.1 Candidatus Woesearchaeota archaeon | reverse complement strand
GGTACGATTTGTATCGAAGCCGCTCTTTTCGTTTCAAGAAAATCTCCACGGTTTTATGAAAAAGAAAAATTTTCTGGAGGGGATCTTGATAAGATAGACAAGTCGTTCAAAGAAGGAACGTCCACCATTATTGCTATTGATGCCAACCATATGAACGTCATGTCTACGAAGAAAAATGCGAAAATCGCAGGCATAGTCAAAGAGATTACCTTTTCCCGGAGTGACGTCGAATGGATGGACATCAAATTTGAGAAAAAAAGTATCCACCACATTGTCTCGAAACTTCCTGATGTTCGGAAAGACGGAAATTTCAAAAAGATGGAGAAGATCTTCAATGAATTCTTCTATAATGTAGAATATGTGTTGAAAGATAAAGGAACGATGGTTATTTTGAGTGAGAGTATTGATTTTCTTTTTCCATTTATTGAAAAATATAAATTTTCGATTAGAGAGAAACGAGAAGTTGAAACGGGGAAAGAGAAACGTCATCTCTACGTTATTTCGAAGTCTTCTTCTTGAAAAAAATAAAAAGAAGCACAGAGATAATTGCTAATCCCGCTGCTAAGAAAAGCCAGATCGTTTGTTGGGGTGGTGTTAATTGAGGAAGAGATTCAGAAGAATTTTGTTGAGGTACCGTGAAATTGTTTTTACTCTCAGGTGTTACTGGTATTTCTTTTGGTTGTTGTTCCCATTCTTTCTTTTTTGCCGTTACAGCGAATTGTGAGAAGGATGTTGAAAGTGCATCGTAATAAAAGTACGTTGAATCCTTTGACGTCAGTTTTGTCGGCAATGGTTTCCACGTCGACCCAAATAATTTTTTCATCTCGACGGTGTTTTCATCATACGATCCTGATGAGATCCATTGAGCGTTGACTCGAAAACTTAAAGTAACTGCACTAATATCATCGTCAGTGAATTTATCGAGCTTTGCTTGATAATAGGTGTATGTGTCATCGAGAGGGATCGTTTGTGAATCATTTATTTTTTCCAGTGTAACTGTTACTCCTTTGAGATCTTTGTTGGTAAAAAAAATAGCTTTGGTAAGATCAAGTAAATCATTTGCAATAGTTATTTCGTTTTTTTCATGGGCGTGGATTTCTGAGAAGAATTGTACTTTGTTTGGAAGCTTTTTTACTGATCCACCTCCTGCACCTCCTGCACTTCCTCCTCCACCCCCGCCGCCTCCTGTGTTACCAGATCCTCCTCCAGAACCGATGTCAACCGCATAAAGAGTGGTGTTTGTAATCGTCATCACATTTCCGATACTGTCATTGCACAGAACGTAAAAAGTTTCATTATCGTCATCTGCCGTATAGCTGAACAGTTGCGTATGAGCCATCCATGCAGCGTCGAAAGAAAGATTGAACACCATTGTTGAATAATTGATGTTTGCGGTTTGGCTATATCGACAGGTTGCATTTTCGTCAGTGGTAGTGGTCAGCGTGACTCCTACACTTGAATCCGATGTTGCTTGAGTGCCGCTTGGACCGATGGTCAAGATTTTTGGAGGCAGTGTATCATTTTGTTGTTGAATGCCAGAATTATTTAATCCAGTAATCATCCATCGTGATCCATTTTCGATGCACGCATATTGACTTTTTGTTCCCGGGCATCGCACAAATGTTTCATAGGGTGCAGAGCAATTTCCCGTTATATTTCCCACACTTGCAATGGTTGGAGTGTCTTTAATACACACGCCATTGACACGAGAGGTGTTGTCAATAAAAGCCGTTTTCGTATTTCCTGCTCCAAGAGAGATTCCCGAAATGACAAATGACCCTAACGTTCCATTATTAATTTCAACCGTGAGATTTGAAAGATCAAGAACAGACACATTAAAACTAAAATTAAAACGGAGATATTCTCTTGTTTGATTAAATATCTTGACTTCATAAGATTTGTTAAAAATTTGTGTAAGGTTAAATGTTCCGTTGACGGAGAGATTGAAAAAAGGAACTGTAGTAGTAACATGAGTAAAATTTCCTTTAATGGAATCATCTGTGTCCGATAATCCATCTCCATCATCATCGGCGTCATACAAATCAATTATTCCATCATTATCAAAATCAGGTCTGTCGATAACGGTGATGACAAAATTTCGTGAGGTGGTTGCCGTTCCATCTGTTGCGTTGGCCCATACGGAATAGGTGCTTCCATTGTTTACGGTCGTTTTCCATTGTCCCGATGCGTTTAATGGACTGCTGTAATTAATGACGAGCACATCATTGTCGTTGTCCGTCGGATTGACTTCTCCGCTTGAATTTGCCGTGAAGAGATCCGTTTCGTTTATGGTGGTGTTGCTGATAACTCCGAGTACTGGTGCTGAATTTTGAATAATCAGAACAGTAGAATTGGTCCATGTGCTCCATACATACCCGTCAAATCCTCTGACTCCTAGCGTCCAGTTATCTGCCTTGGTGGTATTTCCTGCGCTCACGGATGTAAGATTTCTCAATGCCGTAATTTCGAGAGTATTATTGTACCATTTTGTTTCATTTAATTGTTGAGTATCTCCGTCACCATCGGAGAACGTCCATATTCCTAATAGCGTTCCGTTTGTTCTGTTTAGATTGTCTGATGTATTCAATGATGGTGCGACCGTCGGAGCATTATTACTGATGTTAACAAATTGGGTTCCTGTTACTGCGACGTTTCCTGCAGAATCATTTCCAAAAACTTTGTACTGATAGAGTCCCAATCCAAGATTTGATTTTACCAAGAATCGATTCGTTGCTGCACCGTTCATGGTCTGGTTTGTTCCGTTCCATTCAAGTAATCCAGTATGGAGAACTTCGATTGATGTAATATTGATGGTGATTGATTTATTGAATGTGATGGTGTTGTTTGTAGGAGTAGGGGCAACAAAGGTGACGTTTGGAGGAGAGGTATCTAATGAGGCCAATGCGTCAAAAATATTAATGCGAACGTAGACGTTGCTTCCATCAGTAATATTTTTTCCCGTACTGTTCAATGCCTTTTCAATTTGAACTGGTGTTAGATTTTGGTTTTTTTCTAATCGCTTGAATTGAATAAGTAATGCTGCCGCTCCCGCAACATGTGGCGTTGCCATTGAGGTTCCCGATGCACTTTGTATTCCCGTTGAACTGACCAACGTTGATGCTCCAGAATAAGGGACAGTTGATGTTATTGAACTTCCTGGAGCAAGCAATTTCATGAATGGTGCCCGATTAGAAAAAGAAGAGATGGAATCTGAGTTTGTTACACTTCCTACCGCAGTCGCATTAGATGCGCACGCGGGATCGGCAATGCTTGTTGAAGATCCGTCGTTTCCCGCTGCGATTGAGAAAAATATTCCCTGGCCGACCAGTTGATTTGCTGCATTTGAATCAGCTTGAGAATCACATGAATCAGTAAATGTTGAACCTCCGATGCTCATGGTTGCGACTGAAATGTTGAAGATAGTTCGATTATTTTTGCACCAATCCATTCCTGCGATCATGTTTGATGTACTGCAAGATCCTCCGGAATCGCATACTTTTAACGCGACGAGTTTTGCGCCATACGCAATGCCACGGTAAGTGTCGTTTTCTGATGCAACAATGCCCGCAACATGAGTTCCATGTCCGTGATCGTCTATCGGATTATTATCATTGTTTTGGTAATCATAGCCGCCAATAATTTTGCTGCATGTTCCCAAAGTAAATTGAGCTTGTGTGCATCCGCCAAACGCAGGATGCGTATAATCAATTCCTGTATCGATGACGCACACGGTAACTCCTGCGCCAGTAACATTGGTGTTGTTGTAGACTAATCCTTGTACTTTCGTTGCATTGATTTGTGGAGAACTTCCAGTGAGGAAGATAGAATAGTTTTTATCAAGCTCAATTCTCTCAATAAATTTATTTTTTTTAAGTTTTTCGAGCGCAGATTTTGAGATTTTTCCTGAAAGCATGGGTAATGATGAGTATCTATTCTTGAGTACAAATTCTTTTTTTTCCGTTGATTGGGTGCTAACGGCAAAATCATCAAGAACATTCTGCTGAAGATCGTGGATTTTTTCCTTTTCGTGTGCAATCGATTGTGCGCGAACTCCAAGAAGAGGTTGATCGTTCAGTGTAATGATAACAGGAACATCATTATTCTTCTGTAATTGTGAATCAATCGCGTGATCAACCGTCGCTGCAGAAACAGAAAGCGCTAAAGCTACTACGAGAGAAAACCATATCCACTCTTTTTGCATGAAGAATCAGAACTGTTGCCCTTTAAAAATTTTTATTCTTCGTTTACTTTTGAACAGAGAGATTCATCCACAATGACCCAATATCGAACTCCGAAAGGATTTCCAATTATTCCTGGACAAATAGAATCATCGATGGGGAATGTGTCTGGTTTAATTCTGGGAAAACATTTGTCATATAGCTAAGATCTGTGGTACTTAGGAGAACGTACTTCCCATTTTCAAAAAGCCTCTGCATCCCATACAAGTCCGGCTTTGCACAACCAATAGCTAACGGCACTGCAGCGAGCGCAGCGATAATTTTCTTTGTAAGCGATATCGACATAAATTCAAGAGAATGCCTCTGAGAATAAAAATATTTATTGAGAGATACATTTATAAACCTCTCCTGACAACTCTACGTTGTAGGGAGAGGATTTAGCTTACGCATCATCGATGTGAGGAAAGTCCACCCACCCGGCAGCAATGCTGACAACGCCACTCACGCAGTTCCTGAAAAGGAAGGCAACCGCTCAGAAACGAGACCACTTATGTTCGGTATGATGTTGTGAAGTTCCTGGCGACAGGGATGAGATAACCAACTGACTTTGCTCATGAGAATGGATGAAACGGCGAGCCCTGGCAGGTGCAAGTTTACGACGGAAGTCCAGAACGCTTAGTTAAATGCTAAGACAGACCATCAAGCGAAAAGCGATACAGGGTCTGACAGAAGGTGGCTTATCCTTCCCTACTTTTTTACTATGGCACAAGACAAAGTTTCCATGCCCTCCGGAATTGGAGGATTAGTACGATATTTTGATGAGTACAAAAGTAAGATTCAGTTTAAACCGGGCCATATTGTCGTGTTTACGATTGTGGTTATGGTGATTATGGTCATTCTTTATGCGTACGGAAAAAATATTTTTGGCTTTTAGGTGAGTTTTATTTTTCCCGGCGTTAATCCTCGTCAGATGCAGCAGATGATGCGCAAGATGGGGATTCAGCAAACTGAAATTGATGCAACGGAAGTTGTTATCAAGACTCTGGAGAAAGAAATTGTGATTTCAAATCCACAAGTGTCTAAAGTGAATATGATGGGACAAGACACCTATCAAATTCTCGGAAATGTTTCTGAGCGACTCCTTTCATCAGAGCCAGAAATTAATGAAGACGATGTTAAAACAGTTGTTGAACAAACGGGCGCTTCCGAAGAAAAAGCGAAAGAAACTATTTCTAAGCACAAAGGAGATTTAGCATCGGCGATTTTAGAACTGAAGGGAGAAGAGAATAAATAATATGTTTGTACTAATTGAACATATTTTCGTACCATCAAAAGAGTTCTTACCGATGGTTTTCAATGAGGTAATCAATCAGCATCAATTACTTTTTCTTTGATATTTGTTATATGCCAAGAATCTGACTAATTTTTTGAAGTAGTGTATTTTGTGAACCTCGATATTGATTAACTGCTTGTTCTACTCCAGTTAGTTGTGCGGAAGAAAGATCACTAAATATTCTAACTAAGTCTAACTCTCTCCCCATTCTACTTTGTTCTTCAAATGTCAGCCGCTCAGTTCTTCCCACATAAACTGTGTTTGGAGCTTCCGGAGGTCCACTTCTATAAAGCCACAAATCAGATGTTTCTTCCATATTATTACTACTAGTTAGTTACTATATAAATCTTTCGGTTTTTGATTCGCGAAGTAAATCTTTATAATTGAGAAAAGAACTTCCACCGCATGGATCCACCCGGAGATTTTACTATAATGTCGGAATTCTATGAAAGCGTTGGTGGTCGCGATCCACATTTTTTTCAACGTTTTGGTTTTAGAGTCTATACGGAATGGTGTTGTGATGAAGAAATTCATGGAATGATACCTAGGTGTGATCCTTATGAACTTCCAGGTTTTGCCGGTTGGATAAGAGATGAAACTCATTATGCATTAGTTAGAGAAGGAGATCAATGGGATGGTGGACAGTTTGTTGGAATGTCTG
>JAHFLI010000073.1:4838-6184 GCA_023255615.1 Candidatus Woesearchaeota archaeon | reverse complement strand
TAGAAGACAATACGAAATCATCATGAACAAAGTTGAAGAAATTCTGAATGATCCTCAACACTACAAAAACTTAAGAGCACCGTTAAACCATTGGAAAAGAGTTCACATCGACAGCAGTTTTGTCCTTGTTTTTTCAGTTGAAGAAAAGTCTAAAACAGTTGTCCTTGAAGATTACGATCATCACGATAATATTTACCGATAAGGAAAAGACTACAAAAAATTATCTGCTGCGTTAACTAAACTCTTCACATGCTCGAGAGATTTCTGAAATGCGTCGTGTTCTTCTGTGGTGAGTTGTAATTCAATGATTTCTTCAACTCCTTTTTTGCCCAGTTTCACGGGAACGCCAATAAAAAATCCGCCAACATTGTATTCTTTTCCACAATACACTGTGCAACACAATGTTTTCTTCTTGTCATTAACAATGGAATCGACCATGTCCATAATCGCCGCTGCTGGTGCATAATAGGCAGAACCGGTTTTCAACAAATTCACAATCTCTTCTCCGCCTTTTCGCGTGCGTTCAACGAGTGCATGAATTTTTTCAGGAGTAAGCAAGCGGGTAATCGGTTTTCCGTTTAGGGTACATAGCCTCGGTAACGGCACCATCGCATCACCATGGCTTCCCAAAACAAATGCGTCAACATCTTTTCCCGACACATGAAGTTCTTGTGCAATACCCGTTCTGAATCGCGTCGCATCCAGAATTCCTGCCATGCCGATAACGCGATGTTTGGGAAAACCGCTTACTGTTGCTGCAACATGAACCATCGCATCAAGTGGATTAGTAACAATAATAAGAATACCCTGAGGTGAATACTTGACAACTTTTTCAGTAACTTCTTTTACAATTTTTGCGTTGGTGGCAATTAAATCATCTCTGCTCATCCCTGGTTTTCGTGGAATACCCGACGTAACAACAACAATATCAGAATTTTTTGTATCCGCATACTCATTTGTTCCAAGAATTGAAACATCAAATCCAGCAAGAGGGCCAGCGTGAAGTAAATCCATTGCTTTTCCCTGGGGAATTCCCTCCAAAATATCCAGCAAAACAATATCCCCCAGATTCCGAGATGCAATCCAGTGAGCAGCCGTTGCACCAACATTACCAGCCCCAATAATAGAAATCTTCGGTCGCATAAGAAATAGATGATGAGAGAATATTTAAATTAATCGATAGATTTCTTCGTTATTTCTTAGAGAGTTCAGAACCATAGAATTATATACTTTCATAACGTTATTTAGGTGTCATGAAATATACAATTATCCTTCTTGCTTTTTTAGCCATTATTGGATTCAGTAGTGCAGGATGTTCTCATGATCAACAAGAAATAAATCCGATG
>JAHFLI010000073.1:0-4828 GCA_023255615.1 Candidatus Woesearchaeota archaeon | reverse complement strand
CAGAAGGAAGTTATGAATGATTCACAAAACAAGATAGGTATTGAAAATGCTCAACGAAATGAAACGATTGACGTAAACCATGAGAACGATCAGTCTCCAAAAGAAGAGACGGATACCCCATTATTGCTGAAGAGTATAGGATTTAATCTTGATTATTATGATAAGAAAACGAATATGGCCGGTGACATTCGGTTTACGAAAGATAATTTATTTCACGATCAGATTTGGTCTGATTTTGGCCAGCAAGATATTCGATCTCCGAATGATCCGACGAAGCGAAATGTTCAACCGACCGTTATCCTTCCACTGGGAACGAAAGTATATTCTCTAGTTGACGGTGAGGTCATTAATGTAGAAAAGCTCTATAGTAATGATTATACGATTATGGTTGCAAGAAATCGTCAGAGTAACTATATCTATGAAACAGAACATGTTATTCATCCCTTAGTGAAAGTCGGAGATCATGTTTCTGGTGGAGAAGTCATCGCTGAAGCGAGCGACCATAATTCGGACTATCATCCTGGATTAGGTATTTTAGAAATTGGCATTCTTCATCCTACAAAAGAAGGAGTTGCCCAACATATTTGCCCATTTGCCTACCTAGATCCTTCAATTAAGAAAGACGTAGAAAATAAATTGAACGCATTGTACGCTGCCTGGGAATCGTATCAAGGCAATACAACAATTTACGACGAGGATCATATGGTTTCTCCTGGCTGTGTTATTACCGATCCTGTACAAGGTTAAGTCTTTAGAGATTTCAACAATCTTTAAATAAGGTCGTCTTGCCTCTTTACTTATGGAACTCATTTTTTTGGGGACGTCATCCATGGTGCCGACAAAAGAACGGAATCATAGTTCTCTTCTCATTATTTATGATGGTGAAGGAACATTAGTTGATTGCGGAGAAGGAACACAACGACAATTAAAAATCGCAGGAATAAAACCATCTATTATCTCACGCATTTTAATTTCACACTGGCATGGCGATCATGTCTTCGGATTGCCCGGTTTAATTTCAACGTTAAGTGCAACGGATTACAACAAACCGCTCGATATATTCGGACCAAGAGAAACATTGAAGAGATTCGAATTCATGGAGAAAGCATTTGTCTTTGACAGGAAAATAGAACTCAACATCAAAGAAATCGAAAAAGGAATGATTGTGGAAACATCACAATATTACATCGAAACATTGCCATTAGAACACGGCATTACCAGTTTAGGATTTAGTTTTATTGAAAAAGATAAACGGAAAATAAATATGAAAGCAGTAAAAAAGTATAAAATTCAAGAAGGACCATTATTAGGAAAAGTGCAGATGGGAGAAGAGATTGAATGGAAAGGAAAAAAGGTTTCAGCAGATGAGCTTTCTACGTTGATCAGAGGGAAAAAAATAACGATCATTGCAGATACCGTTCCAACAGCCAATGCAACTATTCTTGCACAAGACGCAGATATTTTAGTGTGTGAGTCAACGTACGCCTCAGACATGGAAGAAAAAGCTGAGCATCATAATCACATGACTGCAAAACAAGCTGCCCAGATTGCCAATGTTGCAAACGTTAAGAAACTATTTCTCACACATTTCAGTGCGCGTTATAGTAATCCCCATATATTAGAGGACGATGCACGGGATATCTTCAACAATACGGAAGCAGCATATGATTTCAAGAGAATCAAAATCTAAATGTCACGAAAATCAAAAGGGATTAACGCGGAACGGGAATTGTTGCATAAATTCTGGGGAAAAGAAAACTGGTGCGCTATCAGAGTGGCTGGTTCCGGGAGTATGAAATATCCCTCTCCTGACTTATTGGTCAGCAACAAACTCAGAAGATTAGCAATAGAATGCAAAACATCAAAAGATGAACGAAAATATTTAACGGAAGAAGACGTCCAAGAATTAAAACAATTCATCAATTTTTTTGGAGGCGAACCGTGGTTTGCAGTTAAATTTGATCGTGATGAATGGTTTTTTATTTCGCTAGAAGATTTGGAACGAAGCGGAAAGAATTATGTCATCACAAAAGAATTGCTGAGACAAAAAGGATTGACGTTTGAAGAAATTACCAAGTAATTTTATTGTAAATCTCTAATCTTTCTCAAAAGATTATGCATTTTAAAATGAAATCGAAGCAGGATACCAATCGTAATTCCGCCAAAAAAAAGACTGCATAACACAACTAGGAAGTTTTGAGATGGATTTTGGATATCAATCTGCTTGCTTATTAGCAATAAAATCAATCCAATGATATAGGTAAACAGAATGACCAGGCCCGTATTGAAATACTGCAAATTTCGAGAAAACTTTAAATCGTAAATATTTTTCTTAATATTCATCTTCTTCGCCGAATGCAATCGCCAGAAGCACGAGTCCAAATATAATCAGGAGAGAAGAGAGAATAGCGAAAGAATAGTGTTGCTGGAAATAGAAAGGAACCGATCCTGAAACGCCGAATACAATGCTCGAGACCCCTGCCAATATCAATAAATACCGAGATGTTCGACTCAGCTGAAATACGTGTTTCCCTTCGCTCATCATGATGAGAGGGAAGTAAGGAATATTAATAAACTTTATGGAGAAAAATCCGGAAAATCTTCGACATGGATGAAAATTCTAAATAGTTGACCTGGCAAGATTTCGAAAATCAGTCATAAAAGCGAGAATATTTCGAACAACATAAAAAGAATTTAAGACTTAACCGAACATCCGCATATAATCTTTTCCTTCTTTGCTTTCCGTTTCCTTGACTTTATCAATAGCGCGCTCAAGATCTTTTTTCAAAATCTTAAAACGATTTTCTCGAATGGCAAAGTATCCAGCTTCCGTGCACACTGCGCGAATTTCAGCACCGGAAAAGTTTTCCATCATCTCTACAAGGTCTTTGACGGAAATAGCAGCGTCAAGTTTCATTTTTCCTGAATGTATTCTAAATATTTGCTCCCGCGCTTCTTTGGGCGGTAGAGGAACATGAATTAAACGATCTAATCTTCCTGGTCTAATAATAGCAGGATCTAAAATGTCTTTTCTGTTTGTTGCACCAATAACTTTGACATTATCGAGCGGTTTAAATCCATCGAGTTCAGACAACAATTGCATAAACGTGCGATTGACTTCTCGTTCGCCCGATGTACCAACTTCGATTCTCGTCGCTGCTAACGCATCAATTTCATCGATGAAAATAACAGACGGTGCTTTTTCCCGTGCAAGTTCAAAAATTTCCTTCACTAGTTTTGCACCTTCACCAATAAACTTCTGAACAAGTTCAGAACCAACAACGCCAATAAAGGTAGAATTTGTAGAGGCAGCAACCGCTTTTGCCAGTAATGTTTTTCCCGTTCCTGGCGGCCCATACAATAACACACCCTTTGGTGGCTGAATACCCACTTTGACAAATAGTTCAGGTTTCAACAACGGAAGCTCAATCACTTCTTTAATTTCACGGATCTGATCGTCTAAACCACCAACATCTTTCCACGGCACTGTTGGCTTTTCAACGATAACGAATTTATCAACATTAAACACTTTTACGCTTTGAATTTTTTTAATTACGGTCAGATTTTTTTGCTCCGCAAGAACCATATCTCCCGGTTTGAGTGCGCCACAATCGCTTGACACATTGACAGAAAACTGATTCCCATTCGGAATTTTAATAAGCGCACCATCTCCCGTTATTTCAAAAACTTCACACACCATCAACGGCGGTTGTTTGTATTTATCCAATTCCCCTTTTAATTTATCCAACGTTTCTTTCAAAATACGATTCTCTTCATCGAGTTGGTTTGTCGTTGTAGAATAACTGTAAATGACAGAATCAAGAATGTTTTTGTTGTTTGCATTCATGAGAAATTATAATGACGCCATGTTTAAAAAGATTTGGATTCGGATTTTTTCCGGTACCAAAAGACTTTTAAGGGTTTGCACACAGAATTAAATCACAAAATTTCCTTTTTTCTTGATCCAATGTTTCTTTCCGTTTTTGTCAACACCATAGACATCATGTTTCTGCTTAATCGAATTAATAACGATATCCATGTGATACTCAGTCGCACGATCAGCTTCATAACCAGAACCGCACGCCACATGCATCATGCCTGCAATTTTCTCATTCACAATTAAATATCTACAGACTTTTGCTTTCGGATTCGTATTAATCGCGAATTCTCCAATGTGATGAAACCATTTCTTCTTCATCTCAATGAGTTCTGTTGGCAGTGATTTATTTTTTTCCTGAATCTCAATCAATTTCCACGCATCAGATTTCCGCTGATTGAATTTTTGGAGAACTTTTTTTGGTGCAGCAATAACGTTGTACCCTTTCTTCGATGATTGAATCACAAACGGTTCCTTTTCGCTGAGGAGGTAGCTTTGGTCGATTGCAATGACCACATCACCGACAACAGTTCCTTCAACATATTCAGGAGTAATAAACATTTCTCCACCGGGAATGTTCGCCATCGTCCCTGCACGAATCCCCGTTCGTTTCAAATAGGTTGCTTGGATTAAATGGCGTAATTCAGTATCAGAACCGCGAGCCCAGCGATGTTCTCCATTGGGTTTAACTAATCCGACTTCAAGTTTTGTTTGATATCCACTCTTTTGTTTTTGCCCTTCAACAATAATTTTTTCGCATTGGTGCGCAATGTCAATGAGCACACGATCACGTCGTGTTAATTCATTCCAATCAATAAGATTTGTTTCAATGAACACATCAATGGGCAGCGTTTCCGTAAAACCAACCCGGGATTTGGGATCTCGTTCTTCGAGAGCTGTTTGCGGATAAAAATCAAATTTGTAAATAATACCGCCAGGAGAGGGCCATCG
>JAHFLI010000072.1 GCA_023255615.1 Candidatus Woesearchaeota archaeon | reverse complement strand
TTATCCTCTCGGCTATATCGATGAAGGCACGAAAGAAAAAGTCAACGAACTCAAAAAAGACATTCATCGTTTAGATGATTCAATGGGCGGCTGGAAAGCATATGACGATGCGATTGGAACTTTGTGTAGTATCGCGCAGCCGATCGTTACTATCAATGCCCTAATTCAAGGGTCGCTGGCAGTTCTTGGAACACTTTTATGCAAATTAAATTGGCTAGCCGATATTCCTGATGCTATCTGGGGGGCAGTATGTCCTTCTTACTCTACCTTCCAATGGATAGTCGACCATTTTGTTTGGAATCCCTCAATCATTGACGCTATATATGAAGGTTCAATAATGGGATTTACGGTAAAATCAATGTGCATGGTTCATGAATGCAGAATGTGCGATCCAGCGTTTGCATTAGAAATGGCTAAAGAACCTTTATTTGCAGCTGCAAAAGCAGGATCTGAGTATGCAGCAAGCTCGTCTGAAAGTGGCAGTTCTTCAAAAAGTTCATCCTCTGGCAAACCTTCAGAAGAAGAACCTGCAGACATTCCAAACTCCCCTCCTCCAGCATCAACACCATTACCAGCGACGACCACTCCTGAGAATCCTCCTCCTCCTCCTCCTGCTACTACTACTTCAAGCGACAGTTCAAAAATAGTAACTTTAGATGATGGAAGCAAGATATATTTTGACCAATCTAGAACCCCCGTAGGGATTGAAGACGAACAAACTGGTGAATCTAGAGCATTTACATCTGCAGATTATTCTAAACTACAATCGGCCAGCTCAAGCAGTACACCTCATGTTTTAGGATTCGGCGATTTAAAATTAATTGAAAATAAAGAAAGTTGGAAGTGGTGGGATGAAGCAGTTTATTCAGGGGGTTCTTATGGATCGCGCCTCCCAGATTCGTATCTTCAAGTAAATCCGAAATGGTGGTTTGATCCGTACAAAAGTATTCATAACGCAGAGAATTGTGGATGTATAAGTGGAATCATCTTTGCGAATGAAAAAGAAAAAAGAATCAAATGCATGGAAATAAAATGCATCGAAGAAAGCGCAAAACACGGGTTACCAATTACTAGTTGTGAAATTGCTTCAAAAGAAAGACAATGTATGTATGTTGAAGGAGCACCGTACAGGTATTTTGGTAATAAAGGGAACTATTTCTCCAATATGTTTAAGGGTTTTATTGAGGATATTTGGAATCAAGCGTTGAGTCTCGTTGGTTTAATTTGTAAAGTCTGGAAACTGACACCTCAGCTTACTTGTCCAGGTCAACTCTGCGCAGATATTTGGAATGGTTGTAGGTTGTTAGTTCCGATCCAATTTCTTTTGAATATCGAAGACAGCCTGAATGGATTCCGTGCAGATAACCCGAACAAAGACCTAGGTCCAGATAATCCTTGTGATGGGATTGAGGGAATATGAAAAAGATAATATTATTGCTAGCGGTATTCGTGTGCTTTTCATCAATAGTTCTTGCTGTTGAAGATCCATTTCTAAGTCAAAGTGTCGTCATCGAAAATCCGTTTGATTTCAAATACAACATTGAACCAACAATCAACGCATGGTACCCCATTCCTGACAATGAAAAAGTTATGTGTCAAAGATGGGGGGGAACACCAACGCCTCAAAACGATATTACTGGAGATGAACATTTTCAATCTGATGTGACGATAACGCTTCAAGCACAAAAATCACAAGTGGGAAATCAAACACTGTATGAAGTTGGCTATTATGTTGAAGCATTTCTCAACAAAGTAGAATTTAAAGTTGAATTAAAAAACAAAAATGGAGATAAATCAGATCCACCGCTGCAAGAAATAGTCAATCTCGAACCACATACCGCCAAAGCTGATTACAAAGCGATTTACGATACGAAAGAATGGAATGAAGCAGTGTTAACGTACACGGAAGAAGGTATTACCCAGAAAAAATTAACAGTAAAGATTGTTAACAAAAAATGAAAAAAGCACAAGCGACAATGTACATGATCATTGGATTGCTTCTTATCCTTGCTTTAGCTGTTGGCTTCCTCTTTAACTCTTATGTCTTCCATCCTGCACAAGAACCAATTCCAGATTGGGCGCTCCCCGTTAAAACAGAAATGGAATCATGTATGACTAATCTTGGGGTTGATGCAATCATAAAACTCGCTCAGCATGGAGGCTATATCGATATGACTGATCAGCAATTAAGCGGAAGAAAATTCACGTTCGATCAAAATGATCCTACAGAATCAGACGGAGTTTCATTAGCAAAATCATCGTTTGTTCCCGTTCCGTATTGGTTCTACATGGACACCAACAATGAGTGCATTTCAAATTGCAGAGTAAATTCAGTTCTTCCCAGCATTGCACAAATGCAGCGAGAAATAGATGTGTATGTGGAGAGAAATATTAACGAATGCATGAATGGGTTCCAAAATTTTAAAGGACAAGGTCTCAGCGTTATCGCCATAGAACAACCCCAAGCAACAACAACAATTGCAGAAAAAGATGTGCAGATGAAGTTAACCTATCCCATCGAAGTCACCCAAAATGGTCAAACGATTACGTTAAAAGAGTATCAAACAGGAATTGATTTTAACTTAAGAGAATTTCTCAGTTTCGGATTGCGCATTGCAGCGTATGAAACGAGCAGACAATTCTTGGAAGGAATAATGATGAATCTGATTACTACCCATAGTGGAAAAGAATATACAAAGCTTCCCCCCATTGGTGATTTAGATCATGAAGATTTTGCAGTCTCCTGGGATAAAGATCTTGTGAAAGTTGAAATGGAAAAAAATATTTTACCATATTTCAATTCCGTTCAGATTGGCAAAACAAAAGATTCAAAAAAAATTAATATTCCAAACGCCGCGTATGCAGAGGCAGCGTATAACACCATGTATGTAGATTTCTTACCGCAAGAATTTCCTCAGCGAAAAGTTGACATCCTCTATGGAGATTGGCCCATTTATCTGAATATCTATCCGGCAAATGGAAATAAAATTGAACCTGATATTATCATCAAGAAATATGAGTTTTTACTCAATGCGATCCCACCATCACGAACAAATCGCTATGAATTCTTTTATTCAGTCTCTTGGCCCGTCATCGTCAGAATTCACGAGGAAAAAGCGTTACGTGGAAAAGATATCGATTTAATATTTGCATTGGAAGGGAATATTCGATCAAATAAAAATTTGCAAGAATGGTATACTGGTCAAGGTTTGATCTTATGGCAATATGGAAATCCGGAAATAAAAGAAGGCGATAATGTTCCAATTCCTGCAACGTCGTTATTCTGCGAGGGAAATCAACGATTAAGCAAAAATATAACGGTAAATGTCTTTGATGGAGCTACTAATGATCCAATTGATAAGGCTACCGTTTCTTACGGATGCGGCGATTATGCAACATGCTTAGTTGGGTACTCACGCGTCAACAAGGAAAAAGAATCGCGATTCTCCGGTCCCTTCCCCTTATGCAAAGGTGGATATCTCATGGTAGAAAAACCAGGATATCATCCTGCCGTCTTTGATCTTTCAACAACCGATGATCAAGAACATGAATTTACCGCAGACTTAAATAAATATAGAATGTTTAATACCTCAATAAAAAAATACGAAATGTCGGTGAAAAATACACCGATGAACCAAAATCTTGTCAAACGAGAAGTTACCTGCTGTAATCAACCAATTGATCTAAAAGAGGGAGAATACGCGATTATTTCTCTCCAAAAACTAAAAGAGTCCGATTATGAATCTACGTTCGCACAGACCATCACCATGATTCCCGGACAAGATCCGTTACCGATCAAATTAATTCCTGGAAAATATACGCTTACTGGAACATTTTTCTCCGCAAATACATACAATATCACTAAAGAATGCTTTAAAGTGTGCACCAATCGAGGAATCTTTGGCTGTTCAGCTCATAAATCATTACCAGAGCAAGATGTTCAAATGGTCCAGTTTGGCGGATCTATTTTTAATGAGACTACGGGTTATTGGGAATTAACTGATGATATGCTCGACAGTGGAAACAAACAAATTGAATTCTATGTGTTGCAATCAGTTAAAGCAGAATGTTTAGTTGAAAATTGCGAGATTAATCCCGCATCATTTCAACCTCAATGCATTGCGATTGATGATTTGGGAAAACTTGATTCATACAAACTACAATATGCGTCTTATCTGAAACCAAAATTTAGCTAGCTTGTTGCAAATCTGAAATCTGTTTCAACGTATCACAGCTTCGTTTAATCGCTTCAGTCAAAATGGCATCGCAAATACTAAAATCTTTTGTTGTCGAAGCATAATTGAAATAACAAGAATCGCGTGAAACATCATTGGTAATTTTACCGCATGAATCATATTTTCCCGTTGATTTTGACAATTCAATATAACAGAGATCTCTTGTCCGTTGATCTGCAATACTTCTGCAATATGAATCATCTTGTGTGTTTGTTGCGAGATTAACAAAGCATTGATCTTTGTAGACAGAAGTAAGATATTTTTGACAGTAACTCTCTGCTAATGCAGGATCGCTTGCAATAATTCCTTTAATCTTATCCAAAATTTGCCCTTCACTTAAACCAGCAAATGGGTCACCTGAAGTAGGACAATCCGTTTCACATGATCCTTTTTCTCCATCTTCACATAACGCGTTTCCACAACAAGGCGTTAATTGTTGATGTGAACAAAGAAAATTTGTTTGAGAGCCGCACACATCTTCAGTACACGGATTATTATCATTGCATGAATCGCATTCAGTCGTGCATGGATTACAGGGTCCGCCACAATCAACACCTTCTTCTCCTAAGGGAGAATCAGAAAATCCATTATGACAACAATTGAGATTCTGACACGAACCACCACAGTCAATTCCTTTTTCATCTTGGTTTTTTATTCCATCATAACAACTTGCTGCTTTTGAGCCAAGTGAAACGGTAACAGGAAGGGAAGCAGAGGCTACTTTTCCGTTATATTTTGCAATACCTTTGAGGATATAACTTCCTGGATTTGTTCGCGCAGGAATCTGTAATTTAACAGTTGATGATGATGAGGTCTCAACAGCTAAGGTCTCTTCCTTGAACGTAATCAAATTCTGTTTTTTATCCACCAATTCATATCGCATCGTCACATCGGAGCGCTTCACACTTCCTAAATTAGAGATTTTAGAAGTAAATACTATTTCCTTTCCACTTTCGACCGCTGTTTGAATACCGTCAAGTGAAAGGTCAAGAAGATTTTTTTCAGGAGTGCTCCACAAATACACACCAACAGCAACGAGAGCAACAACAAATATACCAAGAATAATTAACAATACCGGCGATAAATGATGAACGTGTTTAACTTCCGTAACATTATACACCTCATTCATCGCAGCAGAAATTTCAGCATCTCTAAATCCTTGCTCAAGCAAATGATTCTTAATCGTTGTGGCATCATACCCCTGAGAAAGACTCTGTCGAACAAAATTCACAATACGTGGATCAGTCATACTCTCATCATTAAAGAAATACTATTTAAACGTTTAGAAGATCAGAAGAGTCAAATGAGATATATCGTTTTAATGTAACAGTACCGTATCGTTCTGCCCTCGTTGAGATCGCAGGTAGTTTAGTTAAAATCTGATTCGGTGCATACTGATCCACTCTCCCTTCCAATTCAAACTGCTCAAACGGTCCTTGGATAGAATGAAAGTGGCCTAACAATGTCGCCAACATTTCTAAATATGATTCAGTAAATCCCATCTTAGAATCAACCCAAGGTCTTACGGCGTCTTTAGCGGCTAGTTTTTCTGAAGCTCCTATTTGCTTAAACAATCTCTCTTTTGCCCTTGCGCTACCTTTAGCTAATCTCATTGCAGTAACAATGGTAGAACTATAATCTTCTGAATCGGAAACATCAGTAATGTAAAAAACTTCATCGTCTGGTGGACGTGAAACTTCCGGACGACAGGACATTAAAATGGAATAAATTCCTTCACGATCTTCTGGCCGAACATTCAACGCTCGCTTAACCCGTTCATTAAAAATTCTCCAACTCAGATCACGACTCCCCCCCGGATAACACTCGTGCAGTTTCATCATCTTTCTTTGCCAAGTAATCGCAAATCATTTAAAAAATTATGGTTTTCACGGAGCCGAAAAGATCTAATCCTACCTTATCTTTTTAAATGACCATTCATTAAAAGAGAAAATGGTATTAGAAAAGCTCAGTGCATCATTAAAAGATACGCTGAAAAAAATCGCTGAATCTGTTTTTGTTGATGACAAACTCAT
>JAHFLI010000071.1 GCA_023255615.1 Candidatus Woesearchaeota archaeon | reverse complement strand
GGAAAGGTCCTTATGCCGTATAACACCTATCCATGGGCACACAAATACGGATGGTTACAAGATAAGTACGGACTCTCATGGCAACTGTCGTGGAGCGATCATAAGATGGAACAGAAAATAACTCCCCTTCTTATGTTTACAAAAGAGATCGCAGGTAAAACAAAGAGTGCTATCGAGACATACACACATATATTTCCAAATTCTAAAACTGAAATGATGGTACCATATACCAAAGACGATGATGACAAAGAAGGATTTATCAAACACTCTCGCTTTACACTCGCCGGAGAGAATTTTATGGCAATGGACAGTTCAAGGTCACACGACTTTAGTTTTAATGAGGCCTTATCATTCGTGGTTAATTGTGATACTCAAGAAGAAATTGATTATTACTGGAAAAAACTATCTGCAGTCCCTGAGGCTGAACAGTGTGGTTGGCTCAAGGATCAATATGGTGTGTCGTGGCAAATCGTTCCCAGCGTGATGAATGAAATGTTGACGAGTAGTAATAAGGAAAAGATTGCACGAGTGACTGACGCATTTCTCAAAATGAAAAAGTTCAATATTGAAGCTCTGAAGCGAGCATATGAAGAACAATGATCGAGAAACGCATTGTAACATTGTATACTAATGTGCCTATTCTCAGACAGCCTCGATGATTCCAATTATGTCTCTGCAAGCCTATTACAAATATCTAAACGAAGTTGAATATCAGTAACAGCAGTTGGCACCGGCTGACAGACTTGTTTCTTAGTACCGGGACACGTCGGCCCGGTATGGAATATCACATTAGAAGGATTTTTGACTGTTTCGCAGGTGGGAGAATCAGAATACAAAATAAATTCATAATCAATATTCAGTTTCTTACCGAGAGTTTCATTGAGAATATCGCTAATCATAGTCAACGCAAAGGTGCACGAATTGGGAGTCGTGCCATCACATTCTATGGTCCCGATTCCATTAGCATTTCCTGTTTGTAACGCATCGTCATCCCACAAGGGAGGATCAGTATAAATTCCTTCTCGACAATCCTTCAGCAGCTCTTCCACAGAAAATTTTTTACAATCAACGGCAGTAGTATCTAACAGCGTGCTCACAAACGAATGCGCAAGTTTAGATTCAACAAATGATTCTTTAGTATCATCCGGCTCGGCGAGTAAAACAAAACGGACCACAAACAACAATGCAAATGCTAACAAGACAACAATGATTGTTAACCCCATCATTTCCATTTGTGCTTTCTTCATCGATACACCTTAATTTCTAACAACGCGTAATGATTGACGTTTTGTGAAGAATCGTGTAATAAGACGGGAAAATAAAACACGCTCGGTTCCTCTCCTTTTTCGTTTGTATAAAGAATATAGGTAGTGGGATTTTGAGGATCGGTATTCCCGGAAAGTTGATAGAGAGTTATTCTCGAAAAGCCAAACAACTGTTCATAAAACACGTTGTTGACGTTGAAAACTCCGCCTTCGTTGCTATTAGCAATCACCTTATACAGATCAACACAATTATTTGCGATAACTCCATCAGTTGAACAAAGCAATTCAGGAAGATGAGTAATGGTTTGAACACGCTGAATAGCACGTTGTTCCTCAAGAGCAAATTGCTCCTGTGCAAGTTGAATTTTAGAAATCCGTGCATAAAACGCAAATCCAAGACCGACAAGAATAATGAAAATAAGAAGAATCACGATTGTTTCTCCCATTTGGACTTGTCCTTTTTTCATGTTAGTAAAGCGGAACGCATGAATTCGCAATCGCTTCCTTGTTATCGTCATCTAAGATAGTAATCGATGTTGAGATGGCATCATTCATCGTCGCAAGATCACTTTGATAAGAGGTAGCAAGCGCATCGGACAAAGAACCCAAATGATCTTTCGCCGTAGCATACAACGTCTTACAAAAGTCAGTAGAATCGGGAATTGTTTCAACCACATTCATTCTCTGAAAATAATCATTCGCAACATAGTGAAGGGTTTCATACGCCCGTTTTTGATTGCACTGAAAATTCGCGCTATCCGACGTTTCATCAGTGAAAATGCCTCCGAGAAGAAAAGGAAATCCCCGATAGGAAAGAGAAGTACTTGGATTAACAGGTTCCAAGGTACTTCCTTTTTTCTGATAATACGAAAGTTGTCCTCCAAATTCATCTCCCGCAATGGCAACTGCGGTAACATCTGCATCATTCATACTCTCAAACTCAGAAAGATCAAAACTGTCTGGATTGATATTCAAAAAAATAAATTTGACACGATCATCATTCTTTGATTTGATGGTATTCGTTTCAGAGGCATCGTACACTTCTTTTTTCAAATCGCGATGAGTGCTATTGAGGACATCGGTTTCCCATCCTCCAGCTGAAGTTTGATCCAGAATGAAGATGTACCGAACACTCGTCGAGGTAAAATAAAGAAAATTTGCCGTGCGAAACGGCGCATCCCACTCCAAAGATTTTACCAACACCTTAGGACTTTTCATACGCGACGGACTAAATACAATAAGAGAGGGATCATCGATATCAAATTGTCTATCTCCCACGATAAAAGAACATTTGCAATTGGATCCCTCGCCAGGAGACGCGCATTGATACTCCACATTGATATTGGGGATAGACTCAATTGGTTTGTCCAGATTATCTCCTGACTTAATGGAATTCGAAATGGAATCGAGTGTTGTTCCAATAAGAATATTTCTTTTTTGATCGGCAATTTGAGTGGCATATTGGATAACACCCATAAAAAACAGTAAAATAACTGCTCCAGCGAGCAATACAAGAATCCAATTGAATTGAATCGTCAAACTTCCTTTTTTCATGATGAAGTAACAATCTCCACGCTATCTCCCCTCCCCTCAAAACGAAGAGTGAGTTCTCCATTGAGTATCGGAATGCATCGGTAGGATTCTTCTCCGATAGAGAACAATGAACGATCGTTGACGGAAAGAGCAAATTCTTCTGTATCAAGAGTGCTGCTATAGAGAAAAACATTTTCTTTTAATGTTTGGGATGTCCAACTTAATTCCCAGGTTTCATAAATAAGAGGATACTTATCCTTATCAATATTTGGCGCTTTTTTCCAGTCAATAAAGCAGACTTCGCGAACATCATTCGGAACGAGATAGCTAAATTTTTTAACAGAGCCGTAAGACATCGTATCTTTCATATTTCGTTCAAGATTCGATTTCAGCTCAAGTCGTGCAATCTCTGCAGAGCGATCTTGAAAATAGTGGATTGCTTTATATCCGAACATGAGAATCAACGCAGCAACAACAAGCAGCATAATATAGGTAAAAATTTCAGACGCAAGAAAACCTTTTGTTTTCATTTCTTTTTTGCAATCTTGGATAACCGCTCCATTGCAGATTCTTTTGAGGACGTTGCTTTCATCGAGGTAAACGATTTTGTACTTTTCTCGGACTTCTTCGGTTTAGCCTTAACAATTTTTTTGTCCTTCTCGTCTTTTTTTACCTCAACCTTTTTCTCAGGGACTGGCTTTTCTTCTGTTTTTTTCTCTGCAGGTTTTTCCTCTTTCTTTTCTTCCGGTTTCTTTCCTGTATCGACCAACCCAAAGACTTCGAATACTTTCTTTCGTGCAGCTTCCCGCTCAGCCTTTCGTTTCTCTAATAAATCTCGAATCTCTTGGCGCTTCTTAATCTGATCGACAGTCATAACAGGAGGTGTCATCGGAGAAGAAGATGATCGCTGAATAGGTGGAATAGACGATGGTCGTGAAAACGACGTAAGGTTTTCTTTTTCCTGCATTCGTGAAGATCCCATTGGTGGTTTCTTTCGTTGACGTGGTAGATAGAGATAGACAAATGCAACATAGACGATCGCAATGACTAAAATAATCACGCCAATCGTCATAAAGAAGATTTTCCAGAAACTGCTCTTGGGATATGAGTTCGGATCGAGAGGGTCTGTTCCTGCAGCAACTTCTGCTCCATCAGAAAATCCATCTCCATCGGTATCAAGAATGGTAGGATCAGTTGTTTCAGAATATTCTTGAAGATTGGTTAAATCGTCTTTGTCAATGTCGGCATTTGGATCGCAATCACCACCGCAATATTTTTGTTCCCATTGGTCGCTGAGTCCATCGCTATCATGATCTCCTTTTCCAGTTGTGCCACCACAGGAAGAACATAAACCGCCGCAATCAACTCCGGTTTCGTCGCCATTTTTCTTCCCGTCGAAGCAATCTGCAGTTTTACAGACAAGATTCTCTGGATCACACCACTTTGAAGAACAATCATCATTCACTTCACATTTTGAATCGACAGGGCATGCATTACATTTTTCACCGCCGCAATCAACATCAGTCTCTCCCGGATCAAGTTGTTTGTTTTTACAGAGGTTAAGACCAATACATAACTTTGAAGAGGCATCGCATTTATTCTGCACACAATCTGAATCCTTCTGACATTTTTTATTCTCATCGCATTTCTTCGTGCAGGACCCTCCACAATCGGTATCTGTTTCATTGCCATTCTTTACGCCATCTTCACAAGAAATGCCGACACACACCGAGGGGACTTTTTTCAGGTCACATGTTTTAGACAAACAGTCATCATGAGCTCTGCAGGTTGCATTCAATCCGCACGATCTGCATGATCCACCGCAATCAAGGTCAGATTCATCGCCATCTTTCTTTCCATCGGTACAGCTGGGTGGAATCTTAGAGGTATCAACTTTAATCCCATCAGATCGTCCAACATCGCTGATTAACCCAGCGAGATCATATGCCTGAGAAGAGAAGTAATACGTTTCTCCATTGGTTAAATTCAGTCCCGTTACATAAAACGGATGATCATTTTCAGTTGTCGTTGCATTCATCAACACTTTTTTCTTTGAATCTTCAAGCCAGTAAAAGAAGTAGCTGACTCCAGACGCATTATCCATTGACGTTAATTTCAATTGCAATTCATTTGTTACATACGTAAACTCACTTAAGTTAGTATATTTCGATGAGTCATTAACAATTGGTTTTGAAGGCGGTGTTTTATCGATGATAATACTATGAGAAAGAATTGCTGACTTATCTCCTTCAAGATAACAGATGGAATAATAATTATAATTTCCTTCTTCAAGACTTAGTCCTCCCGAACCGTTCGTGAGCGGCCCATTATTCGTGTAGAAATATTCTCCATTCGTCCTTCCCCGTTGCACATAGGGATTGTTAATCTTGCTCTCATCGTTTGATTCACCCCAGAAGCACGAGTCAGTCAGTTTAGTCGATGATATGTTCAGGAAGGGTAGATCATTAGGTGGTCCCGCGAAGAATTGCCGTGTGTAATCTTTTAATGCAATTTTCTGCAATAAGTCAACGCTAATTAAACGATCAAAGAGATTTGAAATAAGTTCGGGGTCAGCAGCATTTCGGCAACCAATATAATAATGATACGTTGCTTGTGCAGTTCCGGGCAATCCAAGAGTTTGCTGATGGAATTTAGTAAAGGTATAATTGTCATATCCTTCGAATTTCTTGTCTAGTGCAGCCCAGCTGTTCAGTCCCTCTCCATATTTACAAATGGACGGTTCGTCAGTATAGACAAGAAGATTAGTTTGCGGCGTGACTGCAGGAGGGAAAATTTGAATAATCGGATTAGGATCTGCTTGAGGATCTTTGGGGAAGAATGTTGGAGCCGTCGTATCAACAGACAGATTAAATGCGAATCGAGCCATATTAGAATCATCAAAATAATGAGCATCTGAACATCGAACAAAGAGTTTGTGGATGGAACTATCACTAATTTTTATAAATTTATTAACGATATGGTTTTTTTGTCCCGTGACATCAAAAGGAAACTCACTTGCATAAGGAATATCTTTGTTATCAAGATTATATCTACACGTCCCTGGTCTGTTTGTATCAAGTTCAAGAGTAAATGTATAATTTGATGCAATGGAAAACATCGGCTTTTTCATCACCATGTCTTTTATTTTGCACGCAGGACACTGACCGCCACAATCCACTTCCTCTTCTCCAATAATTTTGTCCAAGTATTGATTTGAACAGAGTTGACTCAGAGAGCAGGAAGAATTCACTGATGCGTTAACATCGCTACAATCAAGACCTAAACAAACTCCATCTTTATCATTATCAATCCCGACGCCCCACACCCGAGAATCAGGAGTAACTGTTTGGTTATAGACGAGACAACCGAGAGGAGTAAACTCTTGATGGTCGATAACTGTTGGCCCATTTTTGTCTTGAACATTATCTCCATCCTTATCTAAATCGATGCAATCTGCACCACAGAATGGTTGATTGCCCATATGTTCTAAATCGCATGACACAGTATTATCACGATCCCAATCTCCAAACCCTTCATCAACCAAACC
>JAHFLI010000070.1 GCA_023255615.1 Candidatus Woesearchaeota archaeon | reverse complement strand
ATCAAAGAAATACACCACTGTCGCAACTTCTTCAAGTTGAAAAAGTAGCAAAAGGCATAAAGGTAGCAGAAGGATATCAAACTGGCACTTCTGGGTCCGTTGCAATTGCCCAGAGTAAACCTCTTACACGTCCCGAAGCAGAGGCACAGTTAAGGAGTAGTATTGGTTCCCGATATGATACTCTTCCTCCTTCTGAAAAAGAAAAGATGATTTCTGCACTTACTCAACCCAGTACTTCGAGCGCTCAAGGATTAACAGTTGATTCATACCTAGTTAATGGAATCAAATTTTATATAGTTGGAAATCAAGTGACGACGGACGAGAATCAAGCTAATCAAATAGTAAGTACGAATAAACTTAAAGCTGAGGGCTATACTTCTACTCAGTATGTTTACTCGAATCTAGAAAAGGTTGTTACAAAAGATGGAGAATATTTTTATCTTGGGAAAGATAGTGGACCTCAAAAAATACCAAAAGACCATACTTTTACAAAAGAAGAATTGAAGACTAATGATGGGGTGGCGATACTGGCTGTTTATTTGTTACCCGAAAAAGGAAAACCAGTCGGAGAACCTGAATCTTATTCAGTGTTGGGTTTGAATGGGAATTCATTTGGAATTCCTTCTTCAGAATATAAGGCGTTGGGAATAAAAAAAGATGATCACATTGAAGTCTCAAAAAAAGAGCTAAAAATATCTTCTTCAGATGGGAAAGAAAAAGCAACTGTGACGGTTACTGAAGAGGGAAATAACGGAAGATTTACTGTTACTAAAGGAGAAAAAGGACAAGAAATGTTTCAAGCAAGTTATCTCTATCAAGTAAAAGATGGAAAATTTGAAAAAATTGAGAGCACGGAAAAAACATATGAAATGATTAGTGGTCAGCGTGCACCTGTTTCCGAGATAGTTACTACCCCAACTTCAACGAAAGAAACAAAGTGGAATTATCGAGCTGATGGTTATGTTGATGAAGTGATAACAAGAATTACCAATTTAGATGGAAGTAAAGTTTATGAAACCAAAGAGTTTTCGGGAGAGAAATCAGAAAAATATTCTTATGAATCTACAAAATATGATGCAAAAGGAGATTTGATTTTTAAAGCAACTGCAATAGGGTCTTGTAACAATGAAAAATGCAATTCACAATATTCTACCTATCTAGGTACATTTTATGATGATAAAGGCCCATCTAAGGTCGAGGATGCCCCGGGTGCTTGTAGTCGCCTAGACTCAACTGATGGATCAACTCATTGTGTTTCAACAAGTAGTCTTAATGGCAATTTACTTGGAAGCACTCTTTGCATAAACACTCCTGAAAAATACCAATGTAAATTAGGAAGAATATTAGAAAGTAAAATCTCGAACTATCAATGGGGATTAAGATTCGAAAAGGCCCTTGAAGACCTTCAATCACTCGGTTTGTCAGGACTTGGAAGATTCTCATCTATTTTTATTAAAAGCGATGCGATTAATCAATGGAGAGAAAGTGTTGACAATGCATTATGTGCAACAGGAATTTTTGGAGGGGAAGCATGCTGGCAATCAAAAATATGCGGAAAATATATTGATTCTCCACCTCAGGGGACGATGTTAGTGCAAACTCCCGGTGGTAATGCATATGCTGCTGCACATATTGAAGGAGAGAGAACTAATGAAATTACATTTGTGGGAACGGAACAGCAATTAGATTCGTATGTGAAGGGAGAAACACCAGAGCCACCAACTGTTCAGCCTGGTGAAGATCAAGAAAAAGGACAGCAAACATTTTACTTTTACAAAATTACGTATGACGTGCAAAATCCTCAAGATTCTGGATCGATGATGAATTTCAATGTGGTCATTAGCGGTTCGAGTGGAAGTGTAACTCTTTATCAACAAAGTTTGCAAGTCAAGCCAGGAAAGAAAGTAGGACGATCAGGAAAAGAGCCCATTGTGCAATATTCAAAGAAGATTTACGATAAGATATGTATTGAATTTGATCAAAAGCAAAAGTTTGCAAATAAAGAGTACAAAGAAGTCTGTAATTTGATTAAACCTTACGAAGGACCGGCAACGGATTATATTACGAAAACAGAACGGGAATTTGCAACCAGTCAAGGAGATGCAGGAAATGAAGCGGACTTTTAGGAAGGTATAAAAGCAATATGCTCTTATTGAATACTATGGGGAAAGAAGTCAGGAAATGGAAGGAACAAGCGGAAGCGGATTTGAAAACAGCAAAAGATAACATTTCAATGAAGAATTATTATGCTTCTGTTTTCTTTAGCCAACAAGCCGCTGAGAAAGGATTAAAAGCTCTTTATATCAAGCTAGAAAATAAAGAACCTCCAAAAATCCACGACCTTGTTAAACTTTCCCTCCTCACTGGAGCTCCAGAGAGTGTGAAAGATGCAAGTGTCAAACTGTCTCCCGTCTATATTCTCTCTCGGTACCTTGGACCTATAACCACAGTTCCTTTTCGGTATTATCGCCTGAAAAAAGCGAAATCTCATCTTGCACAAGCGGAGGTCATACTGGCATGGATAAGAAAAAAATTAAAGATATAATCCCCTTTGTCAAAAGAGCTAAAAAAACATTTACCCGATGTCAGATTATTTTATTTGGATCTTATGCATATGGGAAACCTCACAAAGACAGCGATTTTGATATCTTGATTATCAGCACTTCTTTCCAGGGCGTCGATTTGGAAGAAAGAATATCATGGGCATTTAATCTCAAAAGAGATTTACCAATAGCAATGGATATCATTTGCTTAACTCCGCGAGAGATGAAAGAAGATCATCGATTAGACATGATAGGGGAAGTATTGCGTAGAGGTGTTGATATCACTTCTATCGCTTGACCGATGGGTATAAAGACAGGGTACAAACAGAATTGAGCAGTCGGGCGATTATATTACGAAAACAGAACGAGAATTTTCAACACATGCAGCAGATGAAGTTGACTTTTAGGATATACATATGGTTTTAATACCATAACTCTATGGTGATATTAACATAATGACCAATGACACCAAGTTAATCAAATATTTAATAGAAAACAAAAGTCAAGTCAATATCCTTGCTATTTCCAAAGCACTCAAGATAGACTATAAAAATACATACACTCTCGTAAAAAGACTTGAGAATGAATCTCTCATTCAATTGGAGCGCTTTGGACAGTCCAACAGAATTATCCTTGTTCCAAAGGTACATCCAAAGATTTTTCAGGCCGAATATGAACGGAGGGAAGCCATCCTCAAAGATAAGAACTTCATGGTGATGCTCAGGCATTTTAAGAAATCATTGAAGACAAGATTCTTAGCTTTGGACATTTTTCAATATCTCCACAAACGCCTGTTGACCTGAAATAACAATGCAACTTCTCACCATGTCAACAAGAGCTGCATCTTTCTGTTTCAGTTTCTCCTCAAACTCACGGGGGACAATGAAGAGAGGATGGATGTTTTTGTGATTCTTTCTGTTCATCTCGTCTACTCTTTTCTTTATGGAATCATAATCTTTAGATGATTTCAAGATAAAACAAACGTCAATATCTGTTGCTTCTCGATCTTTTCTCATGATTGATCCAAAAAGCAATATCCCTTTGCACTGTGACGCTAATAATTTGAGGCTGTATATCCATCCCCTAACATAACTTGAAGTCTCTGTATAATCCAGGAAAATAAGTTCCAACAATTTGATGAGATATTCATTTGCCAAATTTGGTTTATAAAAGATTGCATTTCCCATCTTTTCACTTATGAGAAGATTTTTATCCTTCAAACTTCTGAGGAGTTTCAGACTACCAGCATTACTTAATTTCAATTTTCCTTTAATATTATATGAATTATAATGTGCTAGAAAATCAGTAAATATCAATTTGAGCACTTTTTTTCCATTCTCTGTTATCTCTTCCATTGGACTATAACCTCAGGTTATACTACTGTTACTCTAAGTTATATATAATGTTTTCGGTCCATCTTTATGAATTTAGAATTACATGACTCCCTTTCTGCCTTACAGTAACGAACCCAGATTTTGTTAAGATTTTTATAACTTCCTTTCCAGAAAGTCTAGGCAACTTTTGCATTTTCCGTTAAACAGTAAAGCGGGCAATTATTGCCTCTTTCCCCATAAATTCCTTGGGACGTCCCATCTCTTCTATGTAGAGTTCAACCGCTTCTTTCAGGTTGGAAAGAGATTCTTCAACGGTATATCCTTGGCTAACCACATCTACTTCAGGGCATAATGCAACATATTGTTTTTCTCCTTTTCTGATTACAGCCGTAAAATCCATGTCATTCACCTATGCATAGGGGGCATGGCCCTTTATAAAACTTTCATTAAAACTCCTGCACCTTATTTTGGTCTGTGCAGAATGAATGAAAAACAAGCGATGGCAACGGATTACATTACCAAAACAGAACGGGAATTTGCAACGAATCAACAAGGAAGTGCAGGAAATGAAGCGGACTTTTAGAAACGGAGAGGGAAAATGAGAAAACTTTATATACTTTTATATACTTTTATGTATAAATGTACCAATTAACCAAGAAAGATATTATTGCCATTAATCAGCATGTAGGAGAAACCGGAGCGTTAGCGAATGGAAGTTCACTTGATTTTGCGTTGCATATTGTCAAGCAACGAAAACCGTGGATTCAGGAATTAAGTTATATTATCAGAAGTTTGTTGGCAGATCATGCATTTCAAGATGGAAACAAAAGGACAGCACTTGCCCTCATCATAAGTTATTGCGATTATCACCACATTGAAATTGACAAGCAACGGATCGTTTATGCTATTCATCGGATGGCAAAGAAAAATATTACCCATCTGAGTAAAATCATGAGGTTGATTGAACATGGAATCATTCGTTGATCATGCAAAGAAAGTTATTGCAGAGAACCAGCATCTTTTTGTGACATTGGAAGAATTAGATCGAACAGGAAAACTCAAAAAAGCTGCGTACAAAGGAAGGTATAGTATATCGATAGATGAAGACCTCATGGCAACCTTTCGATCGCATTGCATGAAAAATGGACTGAAGATGTCAAGTGTCATCGAAAAACTTGTAAAAGAGTATCTAGGAAAAAAAGAATGAACATAGTGTGCAGACTTGTAACGGAACATTTATATATCATTAAATACTATTTTGTATCATATGATACAAAGATGTAGCATTTGGAAGGTTTTTCGGGAATTCCTCAATAATCCCGATCAAAAGATGCATGTCAGGCAAATCAGCAAGAAAGTTGGATTGGCACCAACATCAGTGAAACTTCATATAGGAACACTTCTCAAGGAAGGAATGATTCGGGAAGATGATTCGGGCATATTCAAAGGATATCTTGCTCAATTCGATAACGGTGAGTTTCGTTTCTATAAAAGAATAAATATCCTTCTCTCTTTACAAGAATCAGGATTAATTGAATTTCTCGATACATCATTTACGCCGTCCTCGATCGTTCTGTTTGGATCTGCAGCAAAGGGGGAAGATACCTCAACAAGAGATATTGATATTTTTATTGAATCATCTGAAAAAAAAGTAGATGTTTCCTTATATGAGAAAAAGATGAACAGAAAGATTCAGCTTTTTGCATCTCCTCATTTTCATTCGCTTCCTAAAGAATTGCGCAACAATATCGCGAACGGAATAAAACTAGAAGGCTATCTTAAGGTGTACTAATGGCATTTATTAAAATAGAAAAAGATCCGGAACGAGCAAAAAGTTTAGTTATGCTGGCTGAACTCCGCTATAAAAGACTGAAAACATTTGATCTTCACAAAGAATCTTCTCTGATTGCTGAGGGGTATTATGAAGTATGCAAAGAAATTATTACTGCGTTGTTATTTCTCGATGGGAAGAAAACATTAATCCATAAGGAACTTATCGAATATATCGAACAGAATTATGCAAAAGAATTTCCGAGTCATGAAATCGCGTTGCTTGATGATTTGAGAAAAAGAAGAAATAATATTGTCTATTATGGTATCTTCGTTAATCCGGAGTATATCACCAGAAACAAATCGAAAATTGATTCACTGATTAACAAATTAAAACGAGAAGTTGAGAAAAAACTAAAATGAGTCGGCAGATGAAAAAGGAGGTTGTATTTCCGTTATATTTAAATATCAGTTGGTATTTTATTATACCAAATGATAGAAAAAAATAACGCTCAAAAAACAATGGAATTTTTTTTTAAGAATCCAACGCGGGAAGTCTATTTACGAGAGCTTTCGCGAGAATTGAATCTTTCTATGCCCACAATATTGGCTGCAATAGAGAAATTATGGAAGGTCCAGCTTGTTATTGTTACTAAAGAGAAGGCATTCACCAATGTTAAAGCAAACCTTGAAAATAAAAACTT
>JAHFLI010000009.1:2434-16698 GCA_023255615.1 Candidatus Woesearchaeota archaeon | reverse complement strand
TTCTTGTAGTGCGCAAGTTCTGGAATTAATGACATTCTCTCCGCCAAGGTCGTAATAAGAACAGTATCAAGACGATCAATATGCTTTCTCACTTCTTCAATCTGCTTGTGATTTGCCATATGAAAATCGTTCGGTAGTATCTATTTAAAGATTATGTTTTTAATCAACGAGATCAAAATACTTGAACCTAAAAATGAGTATCAATAATGTAAGAATTAAAATGATATACGAAGGGATAATGGAGAAAACTTCTTTCATATGGCATATCTTACTCTTGTCATTTATTTTTATCTCTAAATCACGACTACTATTTATATCTAAAATTAGAGTATTAGCCAATAACTGACTTCCTAGAATATCAAAAGTTACGTTACTAAACGCCCCTGGATTTAAACGTCGTAGGGAATTAATAGTCACAAATGTTAACTGATTTTGTTGGTGTTCTTCAAATGAGATGAATGATTGAATCTTGTCCAGACGCAAAAGCCCTATTTCATCATTACATTTCTGTGATTGATAAGATAAAATTGGCTGGATAACTGATAAAACAGATATTCCCACTAACATCATCAAGATAACTTTTTTAGAGTTCACTGTTATTTGATAAGCACATTAACATTTAAATTCTTTCCTTATCCTATCTTATTTTAAGAAGAATTAAGTCCAGTCAACTTAGAACTAAAATATTGAAGTATATGTTTTGAGAAGGGAATTATTTTTCTTTGAGATCACATTTTTATTACAAAAGAATCTTTTCTATATCCACAATAAATAATTTTTTCTCCAAATTTTTACTCAGTAGCCCTATATAGACAAACTATATTCTAGTATACAAAATAGTAACATTTATATACTAGTTCATAGATGTATACAATCATAATATGAGGTGAGCACAATGGAATTTATCGTCCAAAACGCACTGCAAAACCAACCTCAAGATGCTTTCCAAGTAGGTCAAGCAAATATCAAAGTCATCGGAGTTGGCGGCGCAGGATCAAACATGGTATCATGGCTATACAAAAAAGGCATTAAAGGTGCCGAAATTGTTGCATGCAATACTGACAAACAACATCTCGACATGACGTCGGCAGATCACAAATTCTTGATCGGTAGAAATTTAACTCGAGGTTTAGGTTGTGGTGGATTTCCCTCACGCGGAGCTGAGGCAGCAAATGAATCAATGTCCGAGATTAAACAGGCACTACAACATACCGACATGGTATTTGTATGTTCAGGAATGGGAGGAGGAACGGGAACAGGAGCAGCTGCAGTCGTTGCACAAACGGCGAAGGACCAGGGTGCTATTGTCTTAGGTACTGTTACCATGCCGTTCAAAATAGAGCGCGCAAGGATAGACAAAGCAGAATTTGGTCTTCAACAACTTCGTTCAGTTTGTGATACTGTTATTGTAATTGACAATAATCGACTCGTCAACATTGCAGGAAGTTTACCCGTCCAGCAAGCATTTGCAGTAGCAAACGAGCTTATCTCCACCATGATACGAGGAATTGTCGAAACCATCTCGGTACCATCGTTGGTTAACCTCGACTTCGCTGACGTGAAAGCAATCATGAAAAACGGCGGAGTCGCAGCCATCGGTGTAGGAGTATCAGACACGAATAACAGAGTCAAGGAAGCTGTTGATGGTGCACTCAAGAATCCATTATTAGACATTAAATATAATGGAGCTCAAGGTGCATTGATCCACATCGAGGGCGGATCTGATCTTACCCTTGATGAAGTCAACAGAGTCGGCGAGTTAATAACTGAAAACCTAGACCCTGACGCAAACGTTATCTGGGGAGCAAGAGTCAGTGATGAAATGAAAGGAAAGTTAACAGTAATGACCATAATTACTGGAGTAAAGAGCCCCTGGATCTTAGGAAAACATAGCGCCCACGAAGAAAAACACCGTGTCGGTGAAGAACTAGGAATCGATATTGTTTGATTTTTTCCTTTTTTAATTTTATTTTCTTATGGAATAGTTAATTATTTCTTTTTCTTTATTTCTTTTGCATCCACCGTAAATAGCACATTATCCCCATCCACATCAAACAATCCTAATCGTGCCCCCGCATCCAGCCATCCATGGGAATAATTGAGTGCAGCAAATGCAGTGAGATCATCTCCTTTCCTGCGGAAATAATGGGCATCATCATAATATCGTTGTGCCATATCTAAGAATTCAGTAGCTGATTTATGAGTATCAATCGTTAATTGCCCTTTCAATAACTTAACCTTCTTCAACGCCCTACCCGTGATATCAAAATATTTTTCAAGCCGCTTTGCGCTTACCTTCATTGGGCATGGTCCTCTTGACTTCAATCGGAATAACGCCAGCATCAAATTCTTTTTTAGCAATTTCTACTGGATTAAATCTCAATTTCTGAAGGTCCTCGTCATTTAACTTAACGAGAAACGGAGCACCCATGGAAATCTGCAATGCTCGAGCACCGATGACCCGTGCGGTTTCATATTTAGTATACTTCATCATAGCAATCCCCTCAGAGTTTTTGATCCTTCTGCAGCAAGATCAATCATCTTGCTGATATCATCGAGAGTTAATGCAGAATCTCCTCCTTTTTGGAGTGCACAGAGCTGTCCATTGCTCATTAAAGCAACGGTAAGTCGTGCCTCTGCAACAAGCTCTTCTTCATTATCAGGATCGATAATAAAGTGATCACCAATTTTGAGCACGGTAACTGATATAGGTTCTTCTTGAACATCAATCCCTTGATCAGTTTTCTCTTTGTAGACAATTTTCCCATCAACGAGCTCAGGAAATTTTGTATTTTTAATCGCGGCGAGAGCAGCCAATGCTGAAGCATCAAACAAATTTCCGGCATCATTGAAGGTACAAATATCAATGACAATCATCCATGCTTTTTCTCCTTTTTCGAGACAGAGGGATTTAAAATCGATTGCTTTGCTCTCTCTGATCCCTCGATCAACGACACGTGCAAGTTCTACTGCTCGAATGCTTGGTGGTCCTGGCTCAAACTCAGGAGAAGACAACGGCAATAATTCAACGCCAACCATAATTGATCCTTCATCCGGAGTATCAGGATAAGGCGACATAATTTCTAATTTTACTCCCGCAATTACTTCTGTCTCTCCTATGGTTACTTTCGCAGAACCTTCTGCAGTTTTTACAACCCCATACTCAACCTTCATCGGCTTTCGATACTCATGTGGCTTTCTTCCATCTAAACGAGTATGAACAGAAAGAAGTTTAAGGACTTGAGATCTCAATTCACTGTACATCTTCAACACCTTCCAACACATATTTCTGTTTGAGTGCTTTTTTTTGCACTTCGCTAATTTTCTGACACGCTTTAATTCCCTGTTGCAGTGCATCTATGAGCATCTTTTTTGGAACAATTCCATCCATTTGCAGCAAAGTAATTTTCCCCAATGTTGGCAAATAAGCGATAGGAATATCAGCAACAATACCGTCATATGACTCTTCAGAATAATCAAGATCAACGACTACCTTATCATCAACCCTTCCAACGGAAATTGCACTCACCATATCTTTCATAATTAAACCTGCATCTGCCAATGCCATTGATGCTGCACAAATACCAGCACATCGAGATCCTGCTTCTGTTTGCGGCAATTCGATGAAGACATCAACAACAGAATTCGGGTATTCTTTCAAGTTGAGAACTGTCTTAAGTGCCTTTTCAGTCACCATAGAGATCTCTTTTGACCGTCGAGAACCTCCCGGTCTCACTCGTTCCCCTGAAGAGGAGAACGGCATCATGTTATAATAACACCGAAGTATTCCTTGAGCAGGGTCCTGCAAAAATTTAGGATATAGATTTCTCGGCCCATAGACCGCCGCATATGCGATAGTGTTTCCAAATCGGAACATAGCTGAACCATCTGCTCGTTTAATAACACCGACCTTCGCTTCCATCGGACGTATTTCATCAAATTTTCTTCCGTCAATTCTTCGTTCGTATGTCATAGCGCACCTATTGCTCCATCCTGATTTCTAACGTTTTTCCCGTTGTTTTTTCCAGGAAATCTTTTATTCTATTAGTCAAACCAGTAATATGCGATTCTGTTTCAATCATGCGGATCGTTCGGACTGCTAACAATTCTCCCTCGGGGTTTCCTTGCATCCACACTAGACCATTTTGTCCTACAATGATTTGACAACCTGATGCTTCCTTAATGAGAGAGACCATTGATCCATGCTTTCCAATAATTCGGGGAACTTTATTACAATTGACAGAAATAACTCGTCCGCCATTAAGTTTCCGTAATCCAGGTCCTTTCATCATCACATCGACAAGCATTTGCGAAGTCACGTTTGAAACTTTACAGACTAAATAATCGCCGAGATCATAAAATTTTCTTAAATCAGCACCTCGCGCAATAAATTCAGATGTGGCTTCCTTAAGAGAGAGCATTGCTTGATACGCAGAATTCGTTTCAAGTCGCCAACCATTCATCGTAACATCAACGACTTGGCAAAGGATTGTATCTCCTCTCTTTGGCAAATATCTTCCCGAGAGCGGAATAAGTTTAATGGCTCGACCGTCAATACTCACAACGCCGACTCGCTCCGAAACAATCGCCTCTCCTTCTCTGTATGTTCCCACGCCAGGGACGTATCCCATACCATCAGCGAGAATTTCTCCTGGCACAACAATATCCTTATCTTTTACTTTTACTTCTACCATTTCTTTCACCTTATCTTCAATACTTTGCAGTCTGCCTTTCCATGGCAAACTTTGTTTATTTCACTATAAAAATCAGGTTCTAATCCACCACTAATCTCTACCACTGCATGTAATGCTCCATTGTTCATCCAATCTTGTTTGAGTGTTTTCCCATAATGAGCAAAAACACCTGCTACTTTATGAGCATAATCAGGTGGAATGATGCAATCAATTTCCTTTGTCTCGAATTTAATGGGTAAGATCGGTCTTAATTTTTTTAACGCGTGGTCAACCTGCTTATGGACATCTTCAAATTCATCAACAGTAATTTTCGCCTCGTCAAATGCATTCTCAAGTCTAATGATCGGATGCGGTAAGTGGGTACTTGGATCGACACCATTTCGATGGATGATATCCACCATTTGTTTTCTTTTTTGTTCACGAAGGTTATGCTTAAATTCTGCAGTGAGCTGAATCTCTCCTTTTTTGATGATCTCCGCTGCAACCTCAAGAGGATTCTCAGTAGAGAACAACTGGAGTAGCAAATGGGAAGACGCCTCCATTCCTTTATGGGCGCTATAAAATATCTTCTGAACAGCGAGGGCATCCCGAATATCTCCTTTACCTGAGCGATAAGCTAATGCTTTCTCGCAATCTACCAGGACTTCAAAAGGTTCATTGCTTTTTTTAAGTCGTGCAACGACGGCATCATTTACATCAGTCATCTTATTTTTTCTTCACCTTTTTGTCCGCCAATCGTTCTAACTGATCAGCCGTAAAAATACGGAATTTTCTATCTTTAATCAAAACACATGCCGCTTCGATACGCTCAAGAGAAAAGTTCTCTCCCAGAACTTTCATCAGCGCCCTCAAAGAAAGTTTTAATCCTTCTTCAACGGTTATGCCTTCCTTGAATTCTGCTCGCAATATGTCTTCAACCTCTACTTCACCTTCTCCAATAGCAGTCGCGCGATATTGGAAGAAAATTCCCGTAGGATCTGTCTCATATAATTTTGGAACATTTCCATCAATTCCTGCAATAAGAGTAGAGACACCGAATGGACGTAAACCTCCAGATTGAGTACACACTTGTTTCAAATCGCAGATATCTTTTACTACAGTAAGAGTATCTACTTCTGAATCATACGTCACTCGATGTTGTTGAGCACGTACTTGAGCTCGTTCAATAAGAACACGTGCATCAGATAAAATTCCTGAAGCAGTTGCACAAATGTGTTCATCAATTTGAAAGATTTTCTCTACCGAATCAATAACAATCAATGAATCAACTATTCTTTTATCTGCCACAAGGAGAACTCCGTCGACACATGAAATGCCTATTGCGGTAGATCCTTGACGAACTGTCTTTTTTGCATATTCAACTTGGAGCAATCGCCCATCCGGGCTAAACATTGTGATCGCTCGATCATATCCCATCAGTTGATGAGGCATTGGTTGCATTAAACTCACCCTTTTTGTTGCCTTTTGGCATTTGCTTTTTTGAGGATTCCCGAAACCCCAATGGAACGGACAAGAACAGGAGATTCTGTAATTGAGTTAATAAAAGTGAGTGATCCTTTTATCTGATCAACAAATCGATGGTTTACTCGAATAAGTCCACTTTGAGAAGAGTCATCCCAGCTATCAGATACTAACCATGCACCAGCTTGCGCCCTACCAAACCATCCAAGAGAAGAGGTTAGGGTATCTTCAATAGTATGAATAACGTCTTGGCGTTGAACTTTTTTGGGAGAAATAACTCTAAAAGCTACATAGCGTTTCTTTTCCTTAAGACTTGGTAAAACAGGCTTCAATTTCCTCTTACTCATGTTGATGAGAAAACAGTAGTTCTCGTTTTTCTCTCTGTGTTCTAGAAAAGATCATCACTATATAAAGATTATGGTAAGAATTTCCCTCCAATGACCTCAGCAAGTTCTTTTTTTATTTTCTCAAGAATATCTTTTCTTTTTGCTTCCATATTCAATCGAACGATCGGTTCAGTATTGCTTTTACGGATATTGAACCAAAACTGATCACTTTCGATTGAAATTCCGTCAAGACGGATGGTCTTGAGACTCGAGTATCTTTCTTCAATGCATTTTAAGACCTCGTCCGGATTTTCAACTTCAAAATTCGTTTCCTGAATTTTAACATATTTTTGGAGGGGTTTCACTAATTGGCTCAGCTTTCCTTTTGAAGAAACGAGACTCATGATCTCGAGAGCCGTAATAAACCCAGAATCGGTAAAGAAATTATCACGAAAATAATAATGTCCAGAAAGTTCTCCGGCAAACACCGCGTTAACTTTCCTCATATGCTCTTTAATGAGTGAATGGCCGACTTTGCTCATTTCAGCTTTACCTCGTAATGATTGAATGGTTTCTTTCACGACCCAACTACTTCTCAAATCATACAAAACAATATCTCCGGGCTTCACGAGTTGTTCAGCAAGAAGAGCAGTAACAAAATCAGAAGGAACGATTGCTGACTTATCATCGACAAAGACAACTCGATCTCCATCTCCATCAAATGCGATACCCAAGTTGGCACCATTGCTTTTTACTGCTTCTTGTAATTCTTTCACATTGGAAAGAATCATCGGATTAGGATCATGAAAAGGGTAATTGCCATCTCTCTCAAAGTGTAACGGAATCATTTCGATGTACAAATGAGAAAAGAATTCATGTACCAGCGGTCCCATGACTCCATTACCACAATCCACGACAACTTTGAGCCCCGCAATTCCTTTTACAAATTTTGAAAGGTGAGTAAAATACTCTTTTTCAACAGATATCGTCTCGATTCTTCCTTGATTCTGAGAAAACCTCTTAAATTCTTTTGAAAAGAAGAGGCGTTCAATATCGGCTATCCCCGTTTCGCCAGAAATAGGGATAGCTTTTTCTCGGGTAAGCTTAAATCCATTATATTCCTTTGAATTGTGGGAGGCAGTAACCATAATGAGCCCTTTTTTATCCAAATGGTTAACGGCAAAATAAGCCATCGGTGTGCTAACCACCCCAATATCAACAATACTCACCCCAAGTTCTCGTATTCCTTGAGTGAGAGAGGAAAAAATGGAATCAGAACTTATCCTATTGTCTCTTCCGACAACAATAGTATCTGTTTGAAGAAAAGTAGCGATCGCTTTACCAATATCCTTTGCAATATCTTCATTCAACTCCCCAGTATATTTTCCTCGAATATCATATGCTTTAAAGATCCCAGTCATAAAAAATGAGTCGCACCAAAGTTATATAATCTTTTTGTTTCAGAAAAGCAAATTATATAAAAGAGCACTCGCACGAGTCCTTCATGGTTGATCGAAATCTCGCTCTTGATTTTGTTCGTGTAACAGAAGCTGCGGCTATGGCAGCTGGATTATGGGTTGGCCGAGGAGACAAACATGCAGCTGATAATGCAGCAACTGAAGCGATGAGGAAACGGTTTAATTCTATTGACATGGATGGTCAAGTTGTTATCGGTGAAGGTGAGAGGGATAAAGCGCCAATGCTCTATATTGGAGAAAAAGTTGGTTCCGGAAAAGGACCGCAGTTGGATATTGCTGTTGATCCTCTCGAAGGAACAAATATGACTGCGCAAGGTCATGGGAATTCTATATCCGTACTTGCAGCAGGCCCAAAATCTTCTCTGTTGCATGCGCCTGATACGTACATGAATAAGATTGCAGTTGGTCCTGAGGCAAAGGGGGGTATTGATCTTGATTATTCGATTAAAAAAAATATCTTGGCTGTTGCAAAAGCATTAGGAAAACCTCTTGCAGAAGTGACGGTTATTATCCTTGATCGGGATCGACATCAAAAATTGATTAAAGAAGTGCGAGAAGTAGGGGCGCGAATTCAACTGATAGGAGATGGAGATGTTGCAGGTGCAATCTCAACATGCATTGAAGGTTCTGGAGTTGATATGTTGCTCGGTATCGGTGCGGCTCCGGAAGGAGTACTCTCTGCCTGTGCAATGAAATGTTTAGATGGAGAATTTCAAGGAAGGCTTGTTCTCTCATCTCCAGAAGAAAAAGCACGGGCAAAAAAAATGGGTATTCAACACCCAGAAAAAAAACTTCAACTCTCTGATTTAGCGAAGAGTGATTCTGTTCTCTTTGCCGCAACCGGGGTTACTGATGGACCATTTCTTAGAGGCGTACAATATTCAAAAAAAGGAGTCAATACCCATTCAGTTGTGATGAGATCATCATCAAAAACGATTCGCTATATTGAAACCCTTCATCGGAGTGCGTTGGAGGAAGTCGGGAGGTAAATCATGAAAGAAAGCGAAAAAGAAATGATGGTACCTGCAGATGTGCCATTGTCAAAAAGAAATGAATATCTTAAAAATTTTCTTACGATCACACACAACACTGGGCGGCTCATGTTATTTGCAGGTGACCAAAAAATAGAACATCTTAATGATGATTTTTACGGAAAAAATATTCCACGTGATGATGCAGATCCTGAGCATCTTTTTCGCATTGCATCTGGCGCAACTATTGGAGCATTTGCTACTCAATGTGGAATGATCGCAAAATACGGGATGAGCTATAGTGCTGTTCGTTATATCGTAAAACTAAACTCAAAATCCCATATTGTTCCAACAATTCAGAAAGATCCGATAAGCCTTGCTCTTGCTGATATGGACGATGTTATCAGATTAAAAAAAGAATCAGGTCTATCTATTGTTGGAGTTGGATATACCATCTATCTCGGATCTGAGTTCGAATCACAAATGATGGCAGAAGCGGGAAGAATCATCGCAAAAGCACATCAGCATGGACTTCTTACCGTTTTATGGATGTATCCTCGGGGAAAAGCAATTCAGAATGAAAAAGATCCCCATATTATTGCAGGAGCGGCTGGCGTTGGTTGTGCATTAGGTGCTGACTTTGTTAAAGTCAATTATCCCTCTGTAAAAGAAGGAAAAGTAGCAGAAGCATTTAAAGAAGCAGTCTTAGCTGCAGGAAAACGAACGCGAGTTATTACCGCTGGTGGCGCAAGTAAGCCAACAAAAGAATTTTTACAAGAAACATGGGATCAAATACACATTTCAGGATGTATGGGAAATGCGACAGGAAGAAATATTCATCAAAAAGCACTTGATGAGGCAATAAAAATGTGTAATGCGATTTCTGCCATCACATTAGGAAACAAGGATGTTGACTTTGCATTGAAGGTAGTTGAAGGAAAAGAGAAGTTTAAGGTGACGTGACTATGGAAAAGATCAAAGTAGCAGTAAACGGTTATGGGACCATTGGAAAACGCGTTGTTGATGCCGTTCGATTGCAAAAAGATATGGAGCTCGTTGGAATTACTGGACATAGCTATAATTTCAGGATGGAAGTCGCTCATGATTGCAAAATCCCCATTTATATATTCGATGGGGAGAATGATTTTGAGGAAAACGGAATTAAACCAGCAGGAAGCGCTGATGATCTCTTTGACGAAGCAGATATTATCGTTGATTGTACCCCAAAAAAAATTGGAAAAGAGAATAAGGAGAAATACTACATTCCGAAAAAAAAGAAGGCTATTTTTCAGGGTGGAGAAAAACCCGACATTGCCCAAATAAGTTTTGTTGCGCAATGCAATTACAAAGAAGCAATTGGAAAAGATTATGTTCGGGTCGTCAGCTGCAATACAACAGGTTTATGTCGAGCATTAAAGGTCGTTGATGATCTGTACGGTTTAGGGCTTGTTCATGCAACTATGATCAGAAGAGGAGCAGATCCAGGAGACATCTTTCATGGTCCAATCAACGCAATTGTTCCGGTCCTTGAACTTCCATCCCATCATGGACCTGATGTACAAACCGTTCTCCATAATGTAAATATTTTTACGACTGCAATGTCGGTTTCTACAACACTTATGCATTGCCATTCTATTCACGCAGAATGCAAGAAAACGCCCAATGTGAAAGACCTCATTGAAAAGTTAAAACATACAACACGAATTCGCATGGTACGAACCTCTGAACGTGTTCGTTCAACCGCGGAAATTATGGAACTCGCACGAGATTTATCAAGATCGAGAGGAGATATGCCCGAACTCTGTTTATGGGAAGAAGCAATTGGAGTTTCCGGAAAAAATCTCTTTTATCTCCAAGCAGTGCATCAGGAATCGATTGTCGTTCCTGAAAATATCGATGCTATTCGTGCCATGATGGGATTCAAAGATGCAGAAAAGAGTATTGAAATGACCAACAAAGCCCTCAATGTGAAATAATCTTCCCTTTCAAATCAAAAGAGCTTGCGTTGATAATCTCGACATTCACTAAGTCACCCAGAGAATACGGACCATTGATAATAACTGGTTTATACGCGTAATTTCTCCCCACAAGGGTTCCATTTTTTCCCTGTTCATCAACAAGAATTTTTCCCTTCCATCCGATCCATTTTTTATTTTTATTTAAGGAAGTTGATAAGTAAAGCTCAGTAATTTTTCTTGATCTTCTTTTTTTATCTCGACCATGCAATTGATCCACCATACGTGCTGCCTTCGTATTCTTTCGTGGAAAAAAGCGAGAGATGTTAATTACGTCGAATTGTAAATTATCGAGAAGGTTTTCAGTTTGAGCCGCCTGTTCCTCAGTCTCTCCCGGAAACCCGCAAATAATGTCGGTTGCAAAAGTTATATCGGGAATTTCTTTTCTTATTTTTTCAATGATAGAAATAAAATCTTCAACAGTATATCCTCGATCCATGCGTTGAAGAACAGTATTGCTTCCGGACTGGACAGGAATGTGTAAAAATTTAAACATTTTTTCATTTTTCATGACATCAATAAATTCATCGATAACTGGAAGAATATGTTGGGGATTAATCATTCCGAATCGAACGTGAAATTCTCCCGGGAGGGTGCAAATGGATGCAAGGAGACTTGGATAGCGTGGAGATCCACCCTTATCAATAAAATATGCTCCATTATCTTGGCTCGTAAGCCAGATTTCTTTGCATCCCTGTTTTATGCTTTCTGACACTTCATGAATAATCTCTTCTTGAGGATAACTAAATAATTTCCCTTTCACCTGCCACACCGAACAGAACGTACAATGATTATTACAACTGTTCAGAATAGGAACAATTCCTACGATAGAATTTTTTCTTATTCTTGGCAACCCCAATTTAACGCGAGCATCACGAGAAATAATTTCTACAGCATTCCCGTTATTTACTTCATCAACAACATCTCCGATTCGATGAACATTATGAGTATTCACAAAACTTACATCAGGTAAAAGGACTCGCGATGTATCGATGAGATTAGAGGTGAGACAACCAGAAACGATCAGCTTTTTATCAGGAAACCTTTCCTTTATCTTTCGAATACTAAACAGAGAGGTATCTTCACCTTTCACCGTGCATGCATTATGAATAATAATATCTGCATCACGTGGTGAGTGCACAACCGCATGGTCTTCTTTCTGAAGAATGCCCATCATCATTTCTGACTCTGCAAGATTAGCGCTGCATCCATGCGTTTCAACAAATATCTTGGACATGTGTACAATAAGTTGTAATTCTTTAAAAGGTTAATGGGAGATAATTATAAATACATCCAATTACTAAAAGAGTTATGGATGATCTTACGAAAAGGTTTCTTCAATATCTTGCATTTTTGTCAACATATGGTAGAGATTTGATAGTTCAATTTAGCAAAAGATATGAAAATATATCAGAGCATAATAAATTGGTTATCCAAATCCTATTTCATTTTTCTGATAAAAGAAAAGAATCTCTTGAAAGGCAGGGAAAACCTTATTCAATCGATGGAGAGACAATTATAAGACGGCTCGAACAGATTAAGAAATTATTACCATTTTTTGGAGGATTCGGCTCAATTCCAGACCAGCGTTTAGATGAAATATTTAAACAAGATAAAGAAATCCTTTTGATCTTAAAAAAGAACAATGAGTTATTTGCTCAGGAATTACGCAGTGTATTAACGAATCTTCGATCATTAAGATCAAAAGCAGTTAGTCATACTATCGAGGAACAATTACGCGTCAATTATAGGTTATCTGAGGAAGAGCAACATGCGTTTCAGTTGACCCAATATGTGATTAATCTTATTTCGAATTGGCATTACATGGTGATGGGGTTGAAAGAAGAAGTAGAGAGTGAGAAGCAAGTGATTAGTGTAATAGGCAAAGAGCTAAGAGAAAGTAATATACTTGATTTACGCTCACGACTCCTTCCCCATCTTCAGTCGCTTCACCATATAGCGGAAAATATCAGTTTGTCAATAAAAAGAGAAAAAGAAGAGTTTATAATCCCGATCAGTAAAATCCTCGCAGATGAATTTGATTTAGAGACGGTCATCCGATCATTAATTCTAAGAAATAAGAAATCGAATATCACTCTTGATGATGTAAAACAAGATTTGAGAAGTCTCTCCCGACCTGAAGAGGTATCCCTTTATATTCATGAGATGACAAAATTTCTCGCTACTCTGATCGCAAAAACTCCACCTAATGAAGATAAAAAAGGGTGGATAAGAATAATGAGATTTCTTTCTTCCTATGGGTCTTTTTCCTCTATTGGTCGCTTAAGAGAACTTCCCGGAGAACTATTTGAAGCCGCTCAATCCCAAATTGATCATTTAACAGGAGGAATCCGGGGAGATTTTTTTATGCAACAGATCGGTCCTCGCTTGCTTGCCCAACGATCACGAAGAAAGTTGGCTGCACTTTTTTTCTTTGACATTGATAATTTTAAGACATTTAATGACTTATACGGACACCCTGTTGGAAATTATGTGTTGAATTTTGTCGGAAAAGTTATCAGGCTGAACATAAGAATAGGTGATTTCTTTGTGCGATATGGGGGAGAAGAGTTTATAGTGTTCACACCAGATACTAACAAAAATGGTGCGAAAGCTGCTGCAGAAAAGATTGCCCATAAGATTCAAGAAGAAAGTAGATCTTTAATGGAATCAATAAACCTAAAAGAAAACGTACAAATAGATAAGATTAGACGAGAGATTACTGTTAGTGGTGGCGTGTCATTCTATGAATACACTGATAGAAAAGTAAATGCAAAGATTTTTGAAGAAAAACTACATGAACTCATCAAAGTTGCAGACGAAGCAATGTATACTGCAAAAAGATCTGGAAAAAACAGAGTCATTGTGGTAAATAAAGAAGTAACGGTGTAGAACATCATCTAAGGTGAACGTAATCACCTCAATCAATAACAAATCCACATTTATTGCAAGAAATCTCAGTATCTGTCTTTTCTAAATCTGAACTGCCACACTCTGGGCAACGTGATGCGCCTTCGGCTTCAATACCTTGTAGTGACTTTTGAACTGACATTGTAAACCACTCATTCACCACTCCCCTTTAAGGGTAAAAGCCCGATGTTAGTATTTAAAGCTTTGTAATAAGGCAATACCGTCATTAAGTAGGTTTTGTGATTGATGGGAAGAGGGCGAATCCGCAATAATACGGACGATTCCCGATTCCGTATGAGATGCACGGAACCACAAAAAAGAGTCTTTCCAGCAAATTTTGATACTCCCCCCCTTACTAGTTACTTTCTCTTGAGAAAATTTCTTTTTGACTTTTCTAAGAAATTGTCGC
>JAHFLI010000009.1:0-2424 GCA_023255615.1 Candidatus Woesearchaeota archaeon | reverse complement strand
GAGAGAAATCTTTTTTTGGAGAGTGGTAAAGGGAGGGAATGTATCAACGAGTTCAGGAAGAGTTTTTTTTGATCGTGCCAACGAGTTCAGGATATGAACAATGGTTAGAGTTCCATCACGACACCGTGAAGGGAGAATAATTCCACCAGCGGAACTTCCTTCACCGCCGACTTTTGCTTGAAGAGCATACATTTTATTGACTACATTAATCTCTCCAACTGCAACTTCGACAACCTTACCTCCTTTTCTCTTTACAATGTCCTTAACCAATTGAGAAGTCGCATCGTTTATAACGCAAATGTCTCCTTTCTTCAAAACAGATTCTACCAATAATGCGAGAACAGAGTGACCAGAAAGATATCTATCAGCGAGAACAATCTCTGCTCGATCTCCATCACAATCAAATCCCACACCAAAATCTGCTTTTCTCACCCTCACTTCTCGTTGAAGACCAACTAATGATTCTTGATTTGGTTCAATGGTATGCTTAAATTTTCCTTGAGTCCCATTGATGACGGTAACAACAATTCCTAATTGAGCAAAAATAGAGGTACACGCTCCACCTGTTCCTCCATTAGGATCAATGACAATATGAAATTTTCTTCGTCGAATGTTCCGTAAGTCTTTAGCTGCAAGAGTCTTGAGAATATAGTTACGATACGTTAGGGAAATTTTTTTGATGATAACCGAGCTTTTTTTTTGGGGAAATTTTTTTTTCGACAAACGAATAAGAAGTTCTGCTTTTTTCGGATCAATAATTCCACCAGTTTCATCGAGAAATTTCAATCCATTATACTCTGGCTCATTATGGGAAGCAGTAATGACAATACCACCATCAGCGTGAAAATGGCGTACCGCTAACTGTGTTTCAGGTGTTGATGCAATACCAATATCAATAATGTGACCACCAAATGATTCAATAATCGCACTTCGAATAAGAGGAGAAGAGTACCGAGTATCTCTGCCCAAAATAATATTTTTCTTTTTTTTTGAAAATGCCGCGGCATACTGTTTAACAACTTCAACAGTTAACTCCTTTCCAAAAATACCTCTAATTCCAGACAATGATTCAATCAAGGCCATAATCATAATTCATCAAAGAGAGTTTTTAAGACTTATTATTCGAAGAATCCAAAGATTTTTATAGTCCCTTCTTGGGGATTACTTTAAGAAAAAAGAGGTGAAGAGATGGATACACAAGAACTTGGCGGTAATATTCTTCTCACCGGTTTTTCTTCGTGTGATGGTGGCACGATGATCATTCTTAAAAAGATTATTGGTAACTATGCTAAAACAATTGCGGAGAGTTCAGTAGATTTTGAAAAGTTGCATATCACATTGAATCAAAAAGATGCACGTTTTGATGTTGAAGCGGTTGTAAAATATGGTGGTCAGTCGTTGAGTTCTCTCTCTTCGGAACAAAACATCTTTGTCGGAGTCGATCAAGCTCTGAAGAACATAGTAAAACAGAATTAATCCATTTTCTTAATGATACTTTTACGAATCGTCATCATGTGAAGAACCTTTAATGCATTTAATTCCTGCTTTACTTCCTGCAATTCTCTTCGCAATTCATGAAATAACTCGTAATTATGTTGAATATTATTGGTGTTTTCATCAACCATGCGAGAATAAGATTTCATTTCTGTCAGTTCATGGCGCATCTGTTTAATCCAGCCATCAACATTTTCTTTGAATACCGGGTAATCCTCTGACATCTCTTTTTTCCTCATATACTAGTATACTATTTTATACCCTGGTAGTATTTAAAGGTATCTTTTTTTAAATATTTTAGGAAATATATGTTGCAGAATATAAAGAATAAAAAAGGAAAACAGTGACGAGAAATCATGAATCACAACGGACAGACAACAAAAGAGTATGTCATAGTGGTCATTATCGTCGTAATAATCGCATTACTCGTTAAATATTTCTTCTTTTAAAAAATGGCGGTGGCGTAGATTTGAACACGCGACCTCTAGATTGCTTAGAAGCTTGCTCATATGAGTCTAGCGCTCTAACCAAGCTGAGCTACACCGCCATATATTGAATTGATAAGAGTTTATTTTTAAAGATGTTCTTTTCCCTTTCAATAATTTTATAAATAACCAAATTTCAAAGAAATCATGGGAATTATAGATTTTTTTCGAAGAAAGAAAAAACCTGATTTTAATCACACTGCAGTGCTGCTTGATTTTGAAGAGCAAGTAGAAAAGATTTTAGGAAGACTATTTACACATATGAAATCTGCTCTTATTCATCAACGATTTATCGACAAGGGTCAAAAGATACCTAAACGAAAAAAAGAGCAAAATCATCAATTTGCAGAAGCGATAGAACAAGTGAAACACCTACAATCGTACGATCGTCATTTTCAAGCGCTTACTGAAACTTTAGGAAAAAGAACGAGAGACGTACGATTTC
>JAHFLI010000069.1:5925-6461 GCA_023255615.1 Candidatus Woesearchaeota archaeon | reverse complement strand
TATTTCAAAAGAAAAAGCACCGACGATAAAAGAAATTGCAGAGAAAAACAATGTTGTCTTAACTTGCCACGGTCAATATTACATCAATTTATTCTCATTAGAAAAAGAAAAAATTGAAGCATCAAAGCAGAGAATTCTCAATGCAGCAAGAATAGCACATGCGTGCGGTGCATGGTCGGTTTGTTTTCATGCGGGATTTTATATGAAACAATCGTCAGAGATTGTCGCAGAAAGCATCGCCAACAGTGTAAAAGAAATAACGACTATATTGAAAAATGAAGGAAATACTATTTTCATTCGACCAGAAACGACAGGTAAACAAACACAATTCGGCACATTAGATGAAATTTTGAATATATCTCAGGAAATCGAAACCGTCATGCCGTGCGTTGATTTTTCACATTTGCATGCGCGAAGCAATGGAAAATACAACACGTTGCATGAATTTCGAGAAGTCTTAACAAAAGTAGAAAAAACATTGGGAAAACGAGGTCTTCATAACATGCATATCCATCTTTCCGGTATTAATTATGGTG
>JAHFLI010000069.1:0-5915 GCA_023255615.1 Candidatus Woesearchaeota archaeon | reverse complement strand
TGAATTACAAGGAGTTATGTAAAATATGGAAAGAGTTTAATATCAGAGGCGTTGTTATCTCTGAATCGCCCAATATCGAAGGGGATGCGTTGTTAGTAAAAAAATATTTTGAGGCTCTGTAATGTGGATAAACAATCTCGATCCAGTGCTAGTCCACATCGGTCCGTTAGAAATCCGATATTACGGATTAGTGTATGTTCTTGGATTTATTGCAACATACGTAGTCTATGAATATTTGAGAAAAAAAGGAACATTAAAGTTAGAAAAAGAAGATACGGAAAATTTGCTTCTCTACATGATGATCGGCACCATTATTGGTTCACGATTAGGAGAAATTCTTTGGGAACCATCTTATTATCTTTCAAATCCGTTAAACATTTTCAAAATCTGGCAAGGCGGCATGTCCTTTCATGGTGGATTAACAGGATTAATTATCGCAAATTATTTGTTTGCAAAAAAACATAACATTTCCTTTTGGAGTGCGGGAGAGCCTACTATCGTTGTTGCGACGTTTGCATTGGCATTTGGCAGAATTGCAAATTTTATCAACGGGGAATTGTGGGGAACAGTAACAAACGTCCCCTGGTGTGTTGTTTTTCCCGCGGCAGGTCCAGAATGCAGACATCCTGTCCAGATCTATGGGTTTATTGGACGATTTATTGCAGGATTAATTCTGGCATATGTGTACCGAAAACAAATCAAAGAAGGATTTACTTTTTTCATGTTTTTAGTATTGTTAGGCATTGGACGATTCTTCACTGATTTCTTGCGAGAAGATTCAAGATGGTTAGGATTAAGCATGGGGCAATATTTATCGGCTATTATGTTTATTGTTGGGGTGTATTTTATTTTCAAATATTACAAGGAAGATGTGAAAAATATTTTTTCTAAAAAGAGTTCGAATCACGCGACACGATCTTGATACTATCTCGAATAAAACCCCTGATTGAGTAATGTAGCGCTCACTTCAAAGCCATAAACCCCGACTTGTCTAACAGGATATCTTCCAATGCGGGCTGGAATTAAATGGGCAACATCACTTAGTATTGGGGATCCCATCAACGCACTTTCAGACAGTTCAGGAGTACCTGCGACAAGGACAACAGTATAATCAGATGTATGACCACTCATATCAATTTCTTCTCCACGTATTGTAAACCCACATGCAATCCGTTCTGAACGAGAAACACCAAAAACCGCAAAAGGCTCAAATCTTCTTCGGCGAATTTCTTCAAAAGCAGCAACTGTTGCATCATCTAAACCTGATTGAGGAAACGTCAACAAATTAGTATTTTTTGCAATGTTCGGATTCATACAAGCGAGGAAGTGAGAAAAGGTTATAAAACTTAAGGATTCTTCACGAGTTCAGCACCGTAGAATGCATTTTTTCAATGAGTTTCTCATCAACATTCTGTTCATTCATTAATGCGTTGACGAACACATGTAATCGCGCAGAATTTTCCTTAATATCTGACTTTTTTTCACGTAAATCATTGATGTCCACCAAACATTGTTGAATTTCAAAGAGAAGATAATCACAATAGGAAGCGGACGAAGGAAATTTTTCCTTCATCTTGCCCCACACACGCTCCCTAACAACCATACGTCTTCATGGGATTACTTCCTTTTAAGGTTTCCGTTTGGTTTCCCCCATCTACAATATACTTAGAAATACTGGTATACAATTATCATCATTTTATGAAATGATCATACCCAAAGTGAAGAAGAGGCATTTCTTTTCCTTTTTCAAAGAGTCGAATTCCTTTTCTCTTCGTTATTTCGCCAACCAAAAACCCAGGAACTTTTGAAAGATTTTTTTCGGAAACAGTAAACACTAACTCATAATCTTCGCCACCGAAAAGGGCATAGTCATACGGATGTTGATGGAGACGATGTGCCGCTTCAATCGTTGCATGCGATAACGGCAAATTTTCTTTGAAAATAATAGCCCCAACATGACTCTGCTCGCACATATTTCGTATTTCAGATGCCAATCCATCCGAAACATCCTCCATCGCATTGATAAACGAAGAATATTTTTTTGAAAAATCTAATCGCGCGCATGGTTCTAGATGAAAATGAATTGCTTTTCCCGTTAATCCTTTTTTTAATAATTGCAATCCCGCTTCCGATTTTCCTACATCACCAGAAACCATAATGAAGTCTCCCGGTTGTGCATCAGATCGTTTGCAGAGATTTTTTGAAGTTACTTCTCCGATGATGGTAACCGTTATTGAAAGACAAGGACCGACTGTTGTATCTCCTCCAATCAATGAAAGAGAATAGCGTTGACAACATTGTTTTATTCCGTGATATAACTCCTCAACATTGTTTACGTCGGTATTTTTCTTTACGGTTAATGCAACAGTAATATAGTGTGGAATGCCGCCCATCGCTGCAATATCAGAGACATTGGATTCAATAGCTTTTTTTCCAACTTGCAATGGAGTAAAGTAATTAAAAGAAAAATGAGTGCCCTCTACCATCGTATCCGTTGAAATACACAACAATTTTTTTCCAACACGAATAACGGCAGCATCATCTCCGATTCCAACTACGGCTTTTTTCTGAGAAAATCCTTTTACCATCTTCTTGATCAAAGAAAATTCTCCGCCAAGAATATCGATTTTCATACTGACATGAAATTCACAAGGTTTATAAACATTTAGCGAATCAAAAAAAAGGGTGATCGTATGGGAAAAGTAATGATGGATTGCATCTTTCCAAAGAAATTAATCAAGGAACCGATTTTGTACAAACTAACGACTAATTACAACGTTATCCCTAATATTCACAAAGCTGATGTAACTAATCAACGCGGCTACTTAGAATTAGAGTTATCAGGAAAAAAAGAAAAAGTTGATGCGGCCATCAAATATCTTAAAAGTTTGGCTGTTGAAGTAACCATTAAATAAGGAACATTTATAAAAAAGATACTATTATCAGCTCATATGATTGACGCGATTTGTTGTCGGTAGAATTCTTTCATTGTTGTAGTCGGGAGGGTAGCCAAGCGGCCAAGGCGATCGCCTGCAGAGCGATTATTCATGGGTTCGAGTCCCATTCCTCCCTTACCATGTTCGATAACATCAGGACGGCATTCCGGAAAGATCCTGCGTTGAAAAAAGGGATCAATTTTTTAGAAGTCTTTCTCTACCAAGGAGTACATGCGATATGGTTTCATCGAATCGCACATGCGTTCTATCGTTTGCATATTCCATTTATCCCTCGTCTTATTTCTCAAATTGGTCGTTTCTTGACGAAGATTGAAATTCATCCAGGCGCAACGATCGGAAAACGAGTGTTTATTGATCACGGAACAGGAATTGTCATTGGAGAAACTGCGGCCATTGGAAATGATGTCATGATGTATCACGGTGTTACCTTAGGCGGTCATGGGTGGTGGGTTGATAAAAAAGGACACAAAAGACATCCTACTGTTGAACATAATGTCACACTCGGTGTTGGATGTACTATTCTTGGTCCGGTCACGATAGGAAAAAATTCTAAAATTGGCGCGCACGCATTAGTTATTAGCGATGTTCCTCCAAATTCAATCATTGTTTCTGAATTAGCACATAAAATCGTCGAGCTCGGAAAAGATGTGTCGAGTGATGAAGTAAGAAAGATTAAAATACCGCCCAAAGAATGGTTTGATGAAAAATGGCAATCAAAGTCTACAACACGCTAACAAAAAAGAAAGAAACCTTCAAACCGATAAAAGAAGGAATTGTTACATGGTATAATTGCGGTCCTACGGTGTATAATTTTATTCACATTGGCAATGCACGCAATGCAGTGTGTTTTGACATCATCAGAAAATATCTTGAGTATCGCGGTTTTAATGTGAGATTTGTACAAAATTATACGGATATTGATGATAAAATGATTAACCGAGCAAAAGAGCTCGGGATTTCAGTCAAAGAGTTAGCAACCACCTTTATCAAACAATATGAGGAAGATGCGCAAAAATTACGCATTAAACCAGCAACGGTGCATCCCAAAGCGACGGAGCATATTAAGCAGATTATTGATCAAATTAAAAAAATCCAATCGAATGGATGTGCGTATGAAACAGTTGATGGGGTCTATTTCGATGTCTCCACATGTAAGAACTATGGAAAATTATCAAAGCAGCACATTGATGATTTAAAGAAAGGAGCACGCGTTGATATTAATGAGAAGAAAAACGATCCGTTAGATTTTGCATTGTGGAAAAAGGAAAAGCCTCATGAACCTTCGTGGGATTCTCCATGGGGAAAAGGACGACCTGGTTGGCATATTGAATGTTCTGCAATGAATACTCATTACTTAGGAGATACCTTTGACATTCATTCAGGCGGCAAAGATTTAATCTTTCCTCATCATGAAAATGAAATTGCACAAGCAGAATGTGCGACGAAGAAAAAATACGTTCATTACTGGTTACAGAGTGCGTTCTTGAACATTAACAAAGATAAAATGAGCAAGAGTATAGGAAATATGTTAACTGCGGCAGAAGCATTGAAACGCTATGATGCCCGTGCAATTCGCTTTTTCTTTTTGGAAACTCATTATCGCTCTGAAATTGATTTTTCTGAGGAGAATATTATCCAGGCAAAGAATTCATTGGAGAGAATTGATAATTTTATGTACGCAAATAAAGATGCGCAGCCCAATCCAAAAGTCAAGAAGATTGTTGAAAAATACAAGAAGGAATTTATCGCTGCAATGGACGATGATTTTGACACGCCGAATGCCATTGCTTCGCTATTTGAAATGATTAAAGAAGTGAATAAAATAGGAAATGGAAAAGAAGCATATGATTTTCTTGTTGACATAGATTCAGTGCTAGGAATTCTGAAAAAAGAAGATGAAAACATCAATGAGGAGATTGAGACATTAATTCAGAAACGAGAAGATGCACGAAAACGAAAAGATTTCAAAGCTGCTGATTCCATTCGCGATCAATTAAAACAAAAAGGTATTCTTTTAGACGACACTCCACAAGGAGTAAAATGGAGACGAGCATAAAATAATTAGAATTATTTGAGATGATCTCTTCTCAAAACCTGGACTGTTCTTTGAATTGTTGCGCAATCAAGCGTAACGTTATTGCCGGCATCTGCTCCTTTTGCTGCTTCAACAAGGAATTTAAATTTTTTCTTTTCATCCTCGCCCATTAGTGAAACCCGACTTTTGGCATATGCAACCGTATCTCTCGATGGAGTGGTTGATAATTTAATCTCAAGAGTTACAACGCCCGCATGTGGTTTGTTCGCATAATGGGTAGTTGGAATATCAACAACACGAAATCGTGCACGATACGTTGAATTTTCAGTCGCAGGCGTGTGAAATTGGATACTTGGCAAGCCAAGAACAGCCAACTCCGTGAACCTAAACAATCGAGAAAGAAGACCGGCACCAACAAGAGCATTGTAATGCCCATAAACTAGAGGTCGATTTCCAGCAGTACCTTCAGCTCCATCTAACGTTGATTGATCAACGTGAACTAAAGCAAGATTCTTTACACGAAGAGTAGGAGTTCTATGCATGGCAGGCGTTACTGTTAAACCATTCTGAATTTCAACTCCTTCAGACCTACTATTCATATCGACTAAATCTTCATAAAAGATATTCCTATGTTGTGTAGCTGCGTCAACCATGTAACCAACATCAGTTGGAGACGGGAGACTGACCAGTAATTCCCCTGTTGGTTGAGGGTGGTCTTTTGGATGAAAGCCATTATAAACTCGATCATCGATCCCGTCTCTCGATCGAATTAAGTTTGCTCGACTCCATGTCGCAACACGATGTCCTTTCCAAAATCTGTTTCCGTATAATCCTCAAGATCATTAATTTTAAGTACTTCAGTTTCCCATCCGACGTTAGCAGGGTTTCCCGGTTTTACTGCATATACCTTACTACGAACTCCA
>JAHFLI010000068.1 GCA_023255615.1 Candidatus Woesearchaeota archaeon | reverse complement strand
ACTTCTTCAATCTTTTTAATATCCGCAATAAAACTAAAATCATCGCTCTGAATAATGGGAATAAAATTCTGCAGGCGTTGAAAGCTCATGAGCACCAAATAAACATATTACCATAAAAGGGTTTCGATTATCCATACTTCACTTTGAGAACCAATAATAATGACACTAAATCAGTTTCTACGATTCCTGATATTACCAAGGGGTGTGCTCTTGATTCCTATGCCGTAGATCAACCACAACATCAAACCAAAGACGTAAATCGAATTCCATAACAGAGAAATATCCTTTGTTGATTTAGTTTTCCGGGCTTTGATGACCTGGGGTATAAATGATAAAGCGACAATAACCATTCCCGCATATCTAACAACGCCAATGATCACAATTTTTCCTTTGCTTTTTCCATTAATGGCAGAATTGCTTCAACTTCGTCTTTGAACAACCTTCCTAACTTTGAGAATGTCCATTCGCCATTTGCATTTCTGTTTTCTCGGGATATTTGAAGTTTCTTTTCTCCTTCGCCGTATTGAAACACACCAACTTTAATTCTGGTGGTTTCAAATTCTTTTGTTTCTGACCAGATTTCTTTGTCAAGATCGCGGTTGAATGCCATGAATGTGATTCTCAAAAAATAATTTATTGGGGTTGATATGCAAAGATGAATTTTTTCCTTAAATAGCCTGCAATAGCCTGCTGAGCAGCAAACCAATTGTTGTCGCGTGAACCCTTAGGTCTGTCTTGACTCTCATAATACGCTGCTTCTCGGATATATATACAAACACACCATCCAAAAACTCTTCTGCAGATCTGGCGAGGCCGCCATATTTTTCACTAAAAAAATGAAGAAATGTCGTGTCATTCGCAAGAGCCATTAACGTGAGTAATCGTCGTTCTTGTTTTCCAATATCCCCCAATCGTGACGCAATTCCGTCGAGATCATTTCCATGAGGATGTGAGTCCAAGATAGTTAAAACTTGAGTGACATCCCATTGTCGCTGTGCTCCTCCGCTCAGATTAAATTCAAAACTCATTTTTTTGAGTATTTGTTTCGATTTTAAAAGTTTTGGCATTTATTTTCCCACTTTACCCATAATCTTTTTACCGGTCGAATTGATGATTAATGATGATTGATTAAAGTGTCTGATAAGAGACGAAATGATTCTTCGTTGGTCGTCCATATGTTTAAAACACTTCCTTAGTCACATTTTGAAGACGACATAGATCGTCGGAACAATATGTTCTCTTTGTTGTGTTCCTTTACAGAAATGCATTTATATTTGGCATGTCTACTCACAAGTGAAGGTAGAATTGATCCATTCCCAAGTGAATACTAGGAATGGTGGAAATCTATCACCTCTTTTTTCCCAGTGGGGCGCAAGCCCTGCTCGGGTTTTACACCACTAGCAGAGTGAAATCTGTTCTGAATGAAAATGATCCTATATATGTACATAAAAAGTTCTCGTTAGTAGAAATATTGGGGCTCCCATTCATTCGCGCCTTTTGGCAATAAATCAAAAAAATGCCACACGATGCAATAATGGTCTCCTGGACCAAACGTTTCTTTTGCGACTCGAAGAATTTTTCCTTCTTTGTTTTTTGTAAAAACAGAAACTCCGGGAATTGGTTTGCCTTCCTTTGTTTCAAAACCCATGTCCTTTGAAAACGATGTTCCTTTTGATGACAGCATGGTAAATTTCCATTTTCTTCTTTGTGCGAATTTTTTTTGTGTTGCAGGATCATCAGGGGAAACAACAACAAAAGCCGCACGATTTTCAAGATGAGGCAATACACCATTAAAACCATCTGCCCACATGGTGCAATATCGACAATGTGTGCCCATGTTATGAATAAGAATTAATTCTTCTTTATTATTGAATAGACGAGATAATGTGACCTCTTTATTGGTGCTATCCTTTAAGAAATAATCCTTAACGATTTTTTTTGTTTTCTTGTTCATTGTTTACCCTCTTTTTATTCTTTTTTTTGGAGATTGGAATGATTAATTCTTTTTCTTTTCGAGATCGAATCAATTGTGCAACAATATATCCAATTCCCAAACCGGAGATGAAGATGATAACGAACGAAATAACGTTCTGTTGATCTCCATCAGTTTGTATCAATGCTGGAGCTTTTCCTCGTTCATGAAAATACACATCGAGATTGCTTAATTCAAGGGCATATTCGGAGTATAATAAAGAGGAGTACGGATCCGATACGGAGAGTGTTCGTGCATATTCGTAATAGGAATATCCTAAAATAGGGAAGACTCCTTTTGACGCTTCGTGTGCAATGCTTGATTTTGCAACAGTCAACTTCTTTTGTGCATATTCTTTGAGATTGTCCAGTCCAACACCCATTGAGTTTAAGGGAACGTCGACTTCTGCTTTTGCTTTTGATGCTTTAAAGAGGCACAACGGATATCTTCCGCGCTCAAGCTCAACATACGCCTCATCGAGTTCTTTTGAAACATCAGAGGGATAATCAGGGAAAATAAGATTGAGGTATTGTAATCGTTCCTCGACTTCAAGCAATACATTCTGGCAAGAATCTTTCATTAACGCGTTGTTGATCACAAATTCTTTTCCGCGATGGTCAAAAAAAGAATACCAGGAATAGGCGGAGTACAACCGTTCATTTGCATATGCTAATGCGTAAAATTTATCAGTATCAGTTTTTGCGCTCGTTGATATATTCACATAGCGTATTGCGTCTTCGAGACGTTCCTTGACTGCCATATAGCTTTCAAGATCAGTAATGGTTTTGATCTCTTTCTGATCCGTCTCTGCGTCAAGTTTGAGAATATTGGTCATGACATAATTTGCCATTTTATGGTATTCTTCAGAATTGGAATTTTTTTGTTGGAGGTAGAGATAGAGATATTTTACATTGGCACCGAAACAAAACGACGCGGATGAATAATAATCATTTTTTTGATACGCACCAAGTCCAAGAGAAGAAAGATTTTTTGCTTGATTGCTGACCTCAATGAGATCTTTTGAGGATGATGGAGAAGTTTCATTCAGCAATTTTTCGCTTCGGCTGCATAAGTCATCAGACAATTTACGCATCGTTTCCTGATAGGATGTATCAATATCTATCGTTGCATTTTCTGCTTCGAGATAACTGCCGGACATGTAATACATTGCTTGATTAATATCCGTGACTTCAATGACGGTAACACCCAATGATTTTCCGTATTCAACCAAATCAGAGGTATTTGTTGCATTGATCGTATCTTTCACAAATCGTTGAGGAACAAGAACAGTGGTGATGCCTGATACGGAAGCAGCTTCAATTTTTGGTTTTAATCCGGAGACAGGACCGATAAGACCGTGAGAATTAATAGTTCCGGTAATTGCCATATCATCGCGCAAGTCTTTCCCCGTCAGCATCGAGATGGTCAGGAGTGCTGTTGCTGCGCCCGCGGATGGACCTCCGATGATGCTTGATTGCGATTTGATAGTATAAATAAAATCATACTGCGAACAATCATAGTCGACAACGTTGCACGCAATTTCTTGTGCAGTTCGTGTTGCGATTTGTGTATCGATTCTCGTTAAGGGAAATGTTTCCAAAAAAACGCGCCCTTTCCCCGGCTGAATCTCTAGATATAAATCAGCAGTAGAGCCCGCATATCCTCCTCCCTCAACGTCATGGGCAGCGAGCAATCTCAGGTGACCCTGTTTTTGCGCCATGGTCGTTGTCGCGCACAGTACAATGAAGAGAGCGATAAGAATATATTTCATTCCCCCAGTGAATGGAGAACGATTTAAAAGAGTTGTGAAAGATTATATCTTCTGAATGTGCTTACACTGAGGATATCTCGAGCAACCAATAAACTTTCCGTAAAAGGATGAACGCAACACGAGAGTTCCTTCTTTGCAGGTTGGACATGGTTTGTTAATCAGTTCATGATTTTCTGCATCGTTGTTTTTTCTTGTTTCACAATTTTGGTTTAAACAATAGTCTTGCGGTCGTTTTCCTCGTTTGATAATCGTGACTTTTGGATAATTGCATTTCTCGCACATTTCTTTTGCAGGCTTCACCAACGCATTCGAGGGAAGAGAAAAGGTTGTTTTACAATCAGGATATCCTGAGCATGCCGCAAAAAAACCAAATTTTCCTTTTCGAATTTGCAGATCTTTTTGTTTGCACACCGGACACAAACCAAGCGTCGTTAGAGCAGTTCGCGTTTCTTTATGGGCAGCCAATAATTCCTGACCAATTTCTTTCTCTTCTTTTTTCATATCACTAATAATAGCGGTCAATGCAATTTTTGCTTCATTGAGAACGTCTTCAGATTCTTTTTTATTCTCTTGAATTTCTTCCATTTCATCTTCAAAATGGCGTGTTAATCCTTCATCGATAATTCTCGGTGCATGTTTTTCCAGCGTTTCAATGGTGCGAATTCCAAGATCAGTTGCTTGAATTGATTTTCCATCAATATATCCGCGCTGAGAAAGGGTATCGATAATTGCCGCGCGGGTTGCTTTTGTGCCAAGATTTCTTTTTTCAAGATCTTTAATAATGGATGCCTCTGTATATCTCTTGGGAGGTTGAGTTTCTTTGTCAAACATCTCTATTTTCTTTATTTCAACGACATCATTGAGTTGAACCTTAGGCATTTCTTTTTCTTCCAGCATCACATGGTGACCATAAAACTCGTGCCATCCCTTTTCGACTGTTCGCGTTCCCTTCGCAATGAATGGTTCTTTATTGACACCAATAGTCAATGTTGTTGTTTCTCGCACTGCTTTTTCTGCGAAGGTCGCCAAAAATCTTCTGACAATAAGATCATAGAGTTTTGCATCTCGTCCTTCTAACTCTCCTGGATTAATTCCCGTCGGATATATTGCTGGATGTGCAGGATCTGTTTTCTTTCCATTCCGTGGCTGTAATGGTGATTTTTTCAACAATCGATTGCAAAAATCTGCATAACTTTTTTGAGAAGAGAGGAGTGAGAATATTTTTTTAAAACCGATTTTTTCCGATAATTGCTGAGAGGAAGTTCTCGGATAGGAAATAAAACCAGAGGTATAGAGATCCTGAGCAACGGATAACGTATCTTTTGGAGAAATTTTTAATGTGCGATAGGCTTCCACTTGCAACGTGGTGAGATCGAATGGTGTCGGTGGTTGAACTTCAAACGTGTTGGTATCGATTGCAACAAGGGTACCTTTTTTTTGTCCTTTGACTTTCGCCATGACTCCTTCTGCGTTCTTTTTTTCCCAGAATTTCTCTTCTTTGTGCCATGCTTCAATTTCTTCTTTTTTTATGTGACCATTGAGTGAAATTTCCCAAAACGGCACTGCAGTAAATGCGTTGATTTCTCGCTCTCGGTCAACGATGATTTTCAACGCCGGACCTTGGACTCTTCCCGTAGACATGATCTTGAACGCTCCGGCACTTTTTATCGCAGCCGTCAACGCACGCGAATAATTAATGCCGTTGTACCAATCCAAGATATGTCTTGTTTCTCCTGCACGTGCCTGACCCCAGGCAAGAGTTTTTGATTTATGTTCGTATGCTTCAACGATGTCTTCTTTCGTTAAGGTCGAGAATTTCATTCTGCTTGCGTCTTTTTTCTTGCATGCATACCGCACGATATTCAATCCAATGACTTCTCCCTCAATATCAAAATCAGTTGCAACCGTGAATTCATCCGCATGTTTTGCCTGCTGCTGAATGACAGCAAGATATTTTTTTGAGAAATCTGATTTTTTATTTGATTCAGAGGTCGGCTTCCATTCAATATCGAACATCGGAAAGCTCCATTTTTTTCCTTCCTTTTGTGCTAATCCATAGAGATGACCGACTGCACACGCAACGATAATATCTTTTTTTCCGTGAGTGATTTTATAGAGTGGGACACCGTTTTTTGATTCTTTGATCAGTTTGCCATCTGCAAGTGATTCAGCGATTCGTTTTGCGGCATTTGGTTTTTCGGTAATGATTAATTCAACCATTTTCTTGAGAACTTTCCTCACTTTTAAAAAGCTATCGACGATGAGAAGGGATTAGTGATGTTCCAGAAGACTATTTATCGTCGACAAAGCAGAATATACGGCAAGTTGTGAGGTGCGAGGATTTTTTTCACTCGGTATGTTCTCTGCCCGTATCGTTAATATTCCTGAATCGCTCTTGATGACTATTTCATGCGTATTAGTGTTGATCGAAGGATCGACGACAATGTTGACCGTTATTTTGTTTGGAACGCCTGAGGAAATGGCTAATGCTGCTGCAACATTGATGTTCGTCGGAAATCCCCTGATTGCTTCGTCTACTCGCCCAGAAAAAATAGTTTTTTTTGTTGAGAGGTTGATCTTATTTTTTTGGACAAACGGAGCGTTTTTGAGTGCATCGCCTGGTTTTGTTGTTGTGAGGGTAATTGATTCAATGGTTCCCATGGAAATTGCTTTAATGGCATCTAATCCTGCAATGGCACCGGAAGGAAAGAAGATATTGTGCGTTATTTTTTGATTGAGTAATCCGCCAACGCTCATAATGAATATCTTTTTAT
>JAHFLI010000008.1 GCA_023255615.1 Candidatus Woesearchaeota archaeon | reverse complement strand
AAAATCGGGACAACAAATCTAAGAGAGCCATTGTATGAATTAGAAAATAAAGGATTAATTACCATAACTACTTCTGAGGAGGATAAACGAATAAAGTATGTAAGATTATCAGATAATAGTTATCTAAAAGTATTTTTCGCCTTGAAAGATACCCATTAAAAGTCCCTCCAAGCGACACTCTCCCTTGCGTCCCGAATCTGCGACAGCACCTCGGTGCACGACAAAGTTCGATGCACACCTTAATCCGTATAAGGGTTGCACCCTTATCAACCTGCGACTTCCTTTGGTCGTTTTTCATAAGTTGGAATCTCCGATTCCACGGATTCCCCGTGCCGGCGTATTCTTAGTCTCTTGTCGCTCACAAAACCTTAGTTAGTTGGGAGAAAACTATAAAAAGGACCAACATGATAGTACTGTTTGAAATGAGGCGTTTATATAGGGATACGGGCGCCAAGAAAAGAAATATAGCGACCTTGGCGGTTACTGCACTCATCGTTCTTGGTTTATTACTTGCGGGACCAGCAGAAGCAGTAAAGGTTAACCTTCAATCTGATAAGAATACCTATTCCGGTGATGATAATACCGTTACATTTTCTGTTTCGGTTGATATCCAAAAGAACGAGCGCGTTCCGATTCAAACATTAACTTTGCGTATCAACGATGGATTTAGGACATGTGAATTCTTGCCTGATGGCAATAGTTCATGCCCGAATATTGACATTCATTTGATTCATCCTGGTGTTGTTTCAACCGGCGATCAACAAGACAAAGGATTCGGATTTGAAAACACAGAAGCACCTCACGATCAAAAAACAGATTTCGGATTTGGTTATGGCTTTGAAGAAGAGCAAAAGAAAGCAGGATTCAAAGGAGAATTAACCTATGAAATTAAATGGCATATCGGAGATGATAGCGTGCCCAATGGAAAATACACGGCGTCGTTAGAAGCCTTTGCACAAAATGGAGAAACTCACTTTACCTATATTACGAAGAATCCAAAATCATTCAACATCAATGTAAAATCATCGACTGAAGGTGGAGAAAAACATCGCGCGAAGTTCTCCGGTGATTATGCGGAGATTGATCACATCGATGACGAAAGTGATTTTAGTAAAGAAAACGCACAATTGGTTGCAGAAGTCAAAAAAGAATCTTCCGTGAATGGATATACCTCACTTAATGCATATGCAGAAGAATCAGATACGACAAAAGTTCAACTTGAAGTTCAAATGAAGAACTTTGATTTAGATGCGTTTACGATCGACCATATTGAGTTCGATAGCATGGCAGATGTTGTGTATCATAAAACGAAACAAGGTGCATGGGTAAATGGACACCGAGAAGGATTTGAACCTCCTGTAGAGATCAGAACAAAAGTTCCTGTTCATTTAAATCTGCATGATGGTAAAATATTTGTTGATTCAGACAATCCATCAATTCCGTTCAGCATTACTTTGCGTGTAACAGAGTTTCAGTTTAAGTAAAATTCTAACAAATTAATATCGAAAGATTCCAGTTGCGGCGCATGACCGAACCCGAAATGCGAGTTCAGATTGCATTTGTCCCCACGCTTGGATAGGATCTCTCGTTGTCATTTCTCTCGCCATTTTCCCCTCTGCTTGTCTAAATGTTGTTACGTACGCACGAGCCGTCAGAACAGGATTTCCATCCCGTTCGTTTACCCTTAAAAATCGGAATGGATCATCAGCATTTCCGTTTTGATGAAGTCGCCCAATCGAGTCCCATAAAGCAACATTATGGAGAACAAATTGTGCAACATAGTGTACTCCATCTGCTGGATCGTTATCGGGAAATGCTTTCATTGCTATCCCATACATATCTGGAAAAATTCCCCTATCATATGCTGCATCAAGAATATCTTCGGGAAGTGGATGAAGACGAAGAACTGCTTGAGGATCAGTAATGTCGACATTGCCTAATGCACTTAATACCTGTTGCAACCTCCGGGCAACCTCACTTTCAGCAACATACCAATCCCTTTTTGGATCACCTGTATGTGCCAGATACGCACGATAGCGTTCAAATCCAAACTCTGCATCAGCGTAATCTTTTCCTGTTAACGTAGGATTTATTGTTGTTCCTCCAGGAGCATATCGATGACGAGGATCCATATCGGGGCGTGGTCTCCACATTTGTTCGTTTCCCAGCACAGCAAGAGCAGTTTCCCTTTCTGCCAATTCTATATGATGTCTATCTCTGAAGTGTGGATCAACGAGACCAGCTAATCCCACAAAGTGGGCTTCAATTTCAGGCTGCGAATGAACGGCGTCGAGAAGACTCAGAGGAGTGACTGGAAATTTTGGGGATTCGATGGGTGAGGCATACATATTATCCCTTCAATGTGTTTTTGATATCAGTCGACTTGACATTAAGTACTTTGATTATATATTATATATATCTTTTTGAAACAATGACTTTTTCTCCTTTATCCCAAAAGTGTTAAAATAATTGTCTTTTATTTTTCTTTATCTTTACTTTTGTTCATATTCAAATAAATTATCTGTCTTTTTGTTCATTTCTTTTCTGAAAAATTTTATATATCCTTTTTTTATTCAAAATGTCTAGGGTGATGTTCATGAACAAATTCGCGCTGAGAAAAAATGTTGTTATTCTTTTATTTGTTTTCGTGTTGTTATCAGTTCCTTTTGTTGTTGCCGGGCCAACCGGTACTGATGATTATTATTATAGCCAATCGGCAAAACCAATCAATGGTAAGGCAACACTTGCAGATGTTACCAAAGATGACCTGGCAAAACAGGTCAGTCACAATATGTTTTCTCTGGACATGACCTGGACATTGTTAGCCGCTTTTTTGGTCATGTTCATGCAAACTGGTTTTGCACTTGTTGAAGCCGGATTTTGCAGAAAAAAAAATGCGCATCACGTTTTCTTGATGAATTTTCTTGTGTATCCGATTGCCGGATTTGCCTTTTTCGTCGTAGGATTTGCGATAATGATGGGTGGCAGTAACTTATTTCCCGGATTAAATGGCGTATTTAGTATTCACGGTTGGAATTTGTTTGGGTTCAAAGGCGCTTTCCTGGCAGGTGCTGCATATGATGTCGGGATAATTTCTCTGTTCCTTTTTCAGCTTGTGTTTATGGATACTGCGGCGACGATAGTAACTGGTGCAATGGCTGAACGATGGAAATTTTCTGCCTTTATTATATTCAGTTTGTTTATGGGGGCTATCATTTATCCCGTTGTTGGTGCATGGGCGTGGGGTGGCGGCTGGCTCAGTCAGCTTGGAAATATTGGTTTGGGAACCGGTTATCGGGACTTTGCCGGCTCTGGTGTTGTTCACATGGTTGGTGGAATCGCTGGACTCGTGGGAGCATGGTACCTTGGTCCTCGAATCGGGAGATTTAAAGATGGAAAGCCAGTTCTGTTCAAGGCACATAATTTAGGGTTCGTCATCGTTGGAACATTTATTCTCGCATTTGGGTGGTTTGGTTTTAATGCGGGAAGCACACTTGCATCTACTGATTTAAGAATTTCAGTTGTTGCTGTTAATACTATGCTTGCATCATTTACTGGAGCATTTTCCGCAATTCTGTTATCTAAATTAAAATCAAAATTGTGGGATGGCGGCATGGCGGCAAATGGTATGCTTGCTGGATTAGTTGCAATTACCGCTCCATCTGGATTTGTTAATCCATTAAGCGCGTGCATTATTGGGGCGATTGCCGGCGTGCTAGTCTATTACAGCGTATGGTTCTTTGACTGGATTGCACGGATTGATGATCCGGTTGGCGCTATCTCGGTCCACGGTCTTTGTGGAATATGGGGTGTGTTAAGCGTTGGCATTTTTTCAGATGGAACTTATCTTGGTGTGAAAGGATTACTGTATGACCAAACACTTGCTGGAGGCTTCGGGCAGTTGTTGAGTCAGGTGATTGGCGTTGTCGCTATTATCATTTGGGTTTCCGGTACATCATTACTGTTCTTTTGGATTAGCGATAAATTGACCGGTATCCGGGTAACAGAAAAAGAAGAATTAACAGGTCTTGATACCAGCGTCCATGGAATGCCTGCATACAATGGGGATGATTAATTCCCTCATTTACTTTTTTTTATTCTGGATTGAGAATGTTCATTCTCACAAGGTCACGACGGAGCTGAGCAGCTATTTCATCTTGTGCACGATACCAGTCGCCATCTCGAGAACTTGTTTGTCTCTTTTCATCTTGGTAAATATCAAGAGCTACTCTACTAATATACCCATAGACATAGGACAATAATGGGTTACCTGTTGCAGACGTTTCTCCTTGTCTTTCCATATATTTTTGGAAACCCCCGTCATTCACTAATGCAATTGCGGTTAAGGTTGATGCAACACTAAAAAGGAATCCTGGGACAACACGAACAAGACCGTCAAAATCTCTGTCGTACACGCTTCCACGATCAAGAGCATCAATGAGATTCTGTACTGTCACGTTCTTTCCTTCTCTGGAAAATAAGCGACTGACTGTTGCACGTGCTCTGTACATACGTGTAGATAATGGGTATTGAGATATAAATCTTTTTAATACATCTTATATTTCCCTTGTTGATGCCTCGACAAAATCATCTTGATCTTGGAACATTAAGAGAACGGTTTGGTAAGCCATATTCAGGAGCTGAACCGTATCGGGGTCCTCGATTTCTTCGGGTAAGTGATGGTGGGGATTTTGTTGGAATAGAACAAGATCTTTTTGTTTCAATGGCTGAATATGCTTTAGGTACACCGGATTTATTACGTCAGAAGATTTCAGTCACTAGAATTAGTAATGGTATCGTTGGCGAAGATCGTATTCCGATTCAAGATGGATTAGAAGATCTCCTTGATAAGGCACTTGGTGGTTATCATGTCCTTAATGTTCCTATAATTCTTTTTCCCCCCGGAAAATACGAACTTCTTAAGAAGCTCCACGATGTAGTCCTTGCCCACGAAAAAAACTCTTAAGTTTATTTTCTTCTTAATACTCGTTATAATTTTCTTCTTTCTTCCTCTTTTCTTTGCTTCCAAAGCTTTTTAAATAGAATGTTACTACTATATAATAATTAAATTATCCTTACTATGGCAATCTCCGTCATTATTCCGGCATACAACGAAGCGAAACGTATAGAGCCCACTCTTGTGCAGATCATGCACTATCTGAAAACGCATGGTGATGCCTACGAAATCATTATTGTTGATGATTGCTCCACTGATGCGACTCAAAAAATCGTTTCTCGGTACTGTAACAACCATATTCGCATTGTTCAGAACAAAATAAACAGGGGAAAAGGATTCTCCGTCAAAAAAGGAATCCTGTATGCGAAGTATCCTCTTATTTTATTCTCTGATAGTGATTTGGCAACGCCTATCGAGGAATTAAAACAATTGATGGTGCAGATCAACAAAGGAAATGATATTGCTATTGCGTCGCGAAATTTAGAGGGATCAATGATTACACAACAACAGCAGTTCTACCGGCGTATCTTGGGAAAAATATTTCCCTTTTTTGTCAATATTATCGCGTTGCGTGGATTTAAAGACACCCAATGCGGGTTTAAACTTTTTCGAGCAGATGTGGCAAAAAGAATTGCGTTGCTCCAAACATTTGAGCGATTTTCTTTTGATGTTGAAATGTTATTTATTGCACAGAAGTTGGGATGCAAAATAGCGGAAGTTCCCGTCACATGGCAAAATAAGGAAGGAAGTACCGTTAATCCAGTCAAAGATGGTTTCTTAATGCTTATTGATCTTTTTCGATTACGATGGAACAACATATTGGGAAAATACACCATCACGTATGGAGAACAGAAATTTGGTTCTCCAACTCCCTTCAAATCTGTTCCGTTTGAAGTGCGCTATCGAGCGGTTTTAGAGAATATGGGGTAAGACAATGCAGATACGAATAGATCTCATCCTTCTTGTTGCCTTTTGCGCCCTATTAGGAGCGGCTGGACAGATTTTTTTTAAGTTAGCCTCTCATGATTTACGTCTTGATCTTTCTCTCTTAACGAATTGGAAATTAGGATTAGGATTATTGTTGTATGCAATCGCAACAATTCTTTTTATTGTTGCGTTGCGTCAGGGAAATCTTTCGGTGCTTTACCCTATTATTGCAACCAGTTATATCTGGGTTACGATTTTTTCCATTATTTTTCTTCATGAATCTTTTCCTGTGTACAAATGGTTAGGAATTGCGCTCATTATCATTGCTGTTGGTATAATCACCTTATGATCAATGTCAAGAAATTTGTCAAGGACTATTGGATCATCGCAATCTTAGCTCTGTGCTCAACTGCTTTTTTTATCTATCAACACTCGGTTTCCTTGTCGTGGGATTTTAACTCCTATGTTCTTAATGCGAAGTATTGGTTTGCTCAAGGATTGTATTTTGAAACATTGAGACCACCTCTTGTTCCACTTATCATGGGATTGTTCTCTCCGTTTGGTTGGAGAACGGCAGAATATCTGTTCATTGTTTTTTCTTCACTCTGCTTTGCGTACTCAAGTGTCCGTCTTGCACACAAACTTGATTTTAATCCTGTTGTTTTTTACATGCTCAGTTTGACTCCGTATCTGTTGTTTATTGGAATGAATAATGGGACTGAACTGGTATCAGTTGCGTTTCTCGAACTGGCGATAAGTTGCGTTTTAGAAGGAAATATTTTATCCGGTTTTTTTCTTGGGTTATCGGCGCTTTCGCGGTACACCGCTCTGTTTTTATTTCCAATTCTGTTTTTTCATCTTCGCGGAAAAAAAATCGTTAGAAGCATAGTCATCTTTTTTATTACTCTCCTTCCCTGGTTTATATACAATTTTTTTAAGTTTGGAAACTTTTTTTTCAGTATTGCAGACCAATACGCCAATAACATTTTATTTCGTTTATCCATCCATCAAGCCCCCCAACTTGATCATTTTCTTCGCGTCGTTGGTATTCTTTCTCCTGTGTTTATCATTGGGTTCCTTGCTGCCTTCTTTTTTGTGATCAGGCAATTCAATCTTGCGCATATTGATATCGGGAGATATCTTAAAACAGCGAGAAAGGAGATCATTATGTTTTTTATTTTGGTGTATACGATCTATAGCTATTGGAATATTCCTCTCAAAGAGGCCAGATACTTATTTACGTTGGTTTTGCCTGTCGCATTTTTTTCGTACATCGGTGCAAGTTATTGCCTAAAAAAATTGAAGATCAACAAACAATGGTTAGTAGCGGTTGGAATCCTTATCTTACTTGTAAATTCGTTTTTATTCTTTCGGGAACTCCCGGTTACTGTTTCCTATTATGAAAAACCTGCCGACTATCAATCTGCTATTCAGACGTTGAAAAATCTTAATCTCGGAGATTGCTCGGTGATGTCCAATTCGTGGGTCATGCTCAATTATCTTGGACAGCAAACCCAGTCCACTCCCGCGTCCGAAATGGTTAATGATTCAATTCGAGAAGGCAAGACTATCGTGTTGTTTAAGAGAGTGCAAGATCCGTCGTATGTTCACAATTCCACATTTATTTCATCATTTCCGGTTATTTACAACGATCCGAAATATATCCTCCTCGGAACGAAGGCGTGTGCACCTATTACTTCACTTGACCAATCTTTTTTAGAAAAAATGTCCGATATTGCTTTTCGATTACGCGGCTATCATACCAACACCAATCCTTGTTTAATTTTGTTCCACAATTCAGCAACGTTGGAGCGAAGCTGTAATTTTGTTAATTTTAAAGGATATATTCAGGACTCAAACCGGAAAATCTGGTAAGACTGATCGTAAATCTTAAATAGCCATTTCCCGGAGAGAAGAGCATGGCCGCACTCTTCGCTGTTTTTGCTGATCTTCTGAGACAATGGGGAATGCTCTTTGTCTCACCGTTTACCAATACCCATTTGCTCTGGATTATTGTTCCGATTTATCTCAATTTTTTATTTACTGAATTTTTTCAGGAAAAAAAAGGAACACCATTTGGCAATGCTATTTCCAATGGTATGATCGTGATATGGGTTGGCGTTGATTGGTCGCGAACATTGTTTGAAGTGCTCACGTCCAAAGAAATTCCCATTGACATATTATTTTTTACCAAAATGTTCATCGCTGCTCTTCTGATTGTGTATGGATTATGGATTGTCGTTTCGGGCATTAAAGTAAAGAAAGTGAGCAAACACATCGGAAGAATTCGTCAAGTCACCTATGTCTGTTTAATGTTTACTCCCATTATGTATGGAGTGGTACCGATTTCTTTTTCTTCGATCTTTGCGATTATCATTTTCTTTCCCCTCTTTTATTACTTCATTGAGGCGGTTGATTATATTCTTCCTGATCCGAAAACATTTGCGGAAGAAAGTGGGAATGCCCATTTGGATTTCCTCGCAGAACTTTCACATTCTGGATCAAAGAAATGGTTTCAGTTTTGGAAATAATGTTTTACATTCATTGATCTTTCGTATATGGTTCAACCATTCGTGCGTTTATTGCTGAAATTCCAAAAAATCTTTCGGGGAAATTGATGTGGAGAAAATTAAAGGGATTATGATTTCGGATGTCTTTTGAAAAATTCCCACATGAGATCTGTTGCAGAAATTTCATTGGAAACAAAACCACTTTCTTTGGTAAAGCGCGCTGATGATCCTGGCCAGGTATGACCGCCATTATTGATCGTATAAAGAATAATTTCTGCATCACAATTTTTAAATCCTTCAACTTGGATATTCCCAAAGGTGATTATCTCTGACCCTGAACACCCATTTACTTCTTTCCAGAATTGAAGAGAATCATCGACAGAAAATTCTAAGATTGTTGGATCTTCTTCACTTGGGCCACCCTCATATGGTGTAACAGGATCTTCCTTTCCGTGGAAAATAAGAAGCGGAACTGGTGCTGACGGAATTGTAATTGTTTCTGTTGCTCCTCTTGAATCGTTTCTCCCAACGTTTGCAGCGATGGGAGCTGCTGCGGCAATTTTTAATGGAAGCGATGCAGCAAGTTCATACGTCATTCGTCCACCATTTGAAATACCTGTTACATACACTCTCTTCTCGTCGATATTATACTCTTCAGCTATTGTATCAATCAGCGTTGAAATGAATTGAACATCATTTATTTTTTTCACGTATGCTTCACCGCAACAGAAATTTGCGTTCCAGCTTCTTCGTCCTCTTAATATTTCCAACCCCTCAGGATAAACGACAATAAATCCTTCCTTATCTGCTTTTTGGGACATTCCTGACACGTCTTCCATTCGTTGCGAATCTCCTCCTCGGCCGTGTAACACAATCACCAGCGGATACCGTTGTTGTGAATCAAATGACTTCGGAAGATGGAGGGTATATGTTCGTTCGGTATTATCCACTATTATTGATTTTTTTCCGCTTGGCGATGAACAACTTATTACTACAAGAAGAACGATCAGAATACTTACTTTTATTTTCATAACTACTTATATTACTCAGTCTTTAAAAAGTAATACGGCTGCCGGGACTTTCAATGGCGGACGTACAACGTACATCCAGCTTGCGTCTTTCTTGCGATTGACATGGGCATATCCATTTCGAACCCGGGTAACAAGCTGTCTCCTTTTTTTTGGTCAAGTTTTTTTGCTTGTCAAAAAAGGTTGTTGGGAAGCTCGTGTCTTGCCGCTAGACCACAGCCGTATCCATGTGAAGAGAGAAAATGTCGATTTAAATGTTTTGCTACCCTAATCTTTCTAACTCTTCTTTTGTTAATCCAACATCTTTAATGATTCTATTAAGAGTTCCTGTTTTTAGCTCATGATGAAGTGGTACGGTAATTTTGATTGTTTTCTGCCCATCGAATTTTCGAGTCTGACGTGTGAACCTTTCTGTCGTGTTGCAATAAAACCGGCTCTCTTCAAGCGTTTAATAATTTCGAGACCAGAAATTCGCGGCGTTTTCATACTAGGATTGTTACCTTTTCTCCAGTAAAATCAACGAGTTCATTGGTATCTGGTCCAAGGTACAATTCAACAGCTTCTTTGATATTTTTGAGAGCATCTCGTTTCTCCTTCAAAAATACATCCGGGCAGGGAAGGAATATAGGCGGTAAATCCACCTCTTCTTGCGGCTGGCGGAATTAAAAGACTTTTCTATAGAAAATACGAAATAAAACTATTGATTTCTAATATTATTACTTTCTTCCTTCACAACTTATTTAAAGGATAATCGAGATCTTTTTTCAAAAGCTTTACAATCTTTGTAAAAGCGGAGGATCACAATGAAATATTTGTTCGTGGTAATGGCGTTGTTTATCGTTTGTGCACGTTTTGCTGTCGCACATGAAATGGACTCTATGGATCAAGCCGATGAATCGTTTATGCTCATTGAACACATCGCATCAATTGTTCTCGCTGTCATTACTGTCAGTGTGGGTATTATATCCTATCAGAAATTGAATGCATCATCGAAAGGCACTGCTGCGTATCTCATCGCCGGAGTTGCATCATTTGGTTTCGCTCATGTGTCAGAAGTCTATTTCGATAATCAAACTCAATTCATTTTTCCATCGATGGTTCCGATGACCGTTGAACATGTTCTTGGATATGCTGGATTTATTCTCATTTCACTTGGGTTTTATCGGTGGATGAATACAAAATGAAAACATATATGTTACCGTTCGCTTTGCTTGTTATTGTTCTCATTGGAATCGGTTTTTTTATTGCATCAATGAGCACTTCCCGTCAACAACTCGCGAAGCAAGTCCAGGATGAAGTAAATCGTCTCGGAACGCTGCCTCATACGAATGCCACATACGATCACATGACTCCGGAAGATTTTTCGCATTTAGAAGAATTAACTAAAAAAGATCCCTTTGCATATGATTTTGTGGAAGAAGCAAAGTCGCTTGCAGAGTATCATCAGCCTGAACACATTGCGCATGAATTCTTCTTTCTCGATCAGTATTTAACGACAGGAGATAAGAATATTTGTGTGCCGCATGAACTCCTTCATATTGCTATTTACCTTGAGAACAATCGAACTGATTTAGCAGAAGAGAAAATTCCCTTTGCAGAACGATACCGAGATGATTGGATTGCATGGGCACAGCAAACTCAGCAAAAATATCCCCAATATTACAAACACTTTGACGAGCTTGTTTCACATGTTGATCAGGCACTTGGCCGCCTCGATGAGCATCAATACGACAACGAGACGTTAACACTGATCGATCGTGTTGAAGAAGAAGCGATCTGCTAATCTGTTGTCCTTGGCTCACAAACACCCCATTGTCCCAAAATAATGACAGTAAAAATGCGATTTTGTTTGCTAAAAGTATAAATATAAATTCTTAATTTCTCTACTTTGAAAGAGTTAATATATTTCGTGAGTAGTTGGGGGTTAATATTATGAAAAAGATCGTATTGGTGAGCATCATTGTCTTTCTTACTCTCGTTTCCTTAGCGGCAGCAGAATGCGGCGATGGAAGAATCAATGGCAACGAACAATGCGATGGTTTAGATCTTGATGGATCTTCATGTGCTTCATTTAATTATTCTGCTGGACACTTAACCTGTAATTCAAGTTGTCAGATCATCAAGAGTTCCTGTTTTAATCTCGAAGAATCCACGTGTCATGATATTTTATCAGATAATCTTAATGTGACTTGTGCTGCAGATCCTGAAGGTGGATTTAATTGTGTTGGAACTCAGGGCGATGTCAACGCGAAAGATTTATGCGCTCACGCCCTTGATCTTACTGTTTTATCACCACAATCAGGAGTCTATCAATCACGAGATATTCCTTTGCAGGTGCAAACGTTATCTCAAGCACATATGAGCTATTCCCTCGATGGAAAAAATTTCAAAACGGCATGCTCATCGTGCACATCTATTCATAAAAACATTAATTTTAGATATGGTCCCCATTCCATTCAGGTCAAGGCAGATTATGTGGATGGACCAGATCAGCAAGAAACAATCTGGTTTAATGTCGCACGGCCAATGTTCAATAAACCAGGAGAAACCTTTTGGTATGGTAACTCCGTCTTCGGCAGTTTCGCTCAGGGATACAGTGAATTTAAAGTCGTCGAGACAACGAATCATCCGCAGCCAGATATTCAAGATACGTTTGTGAACACCAACATACGAATTGCTGCAAAAAACTTGCCTAAAATTAACAATAATGAAGAGTATGTGTTGTGGCTTTACAAATCAAATACCACAAACTTCCTCAAACTTGGAAAACTGAACGTCAATAAAAAATCAGCGCAGTCTGAATTTAGTACTGGAATTATTGGATATTTCCAAGATAATAATTATCACGAAAATGTTCTTGATCATTTCGATGCCGCATTTATTGAAGTTGAAGATTCGCACTATGCATTGCCGTATCCAAATACAGAATCTATTTTGACGTTTAACAAACCATTCCCGAGAAATTTCTTAGAGAATGGAACGGCATGTATCAACGGCAGACAATGTGAATCGGGATTTTGTCATGATGGTGTGTGCGATTGAGCTTTATTTTCTTCTCTTTTTAGAAATCTTTAAATAAGACTATGTCTTACTTTGTCTTACGATGGAATCCATAACAATTAAGGTTGATGGTGCATTAGCTAAAGAGATTGATAAGGCGATCAAGCCTTACTATTCAACAAAAACAGAATTTATTAGAGAAGCTATTAGAGAAAAAATAGTTGATGTGAGAACAAAACGTGCCCTTGAATTGTTAGAGAAGAATTTAGGATCTTCAAAGATTAAAACTCCCCTGTGGATGGATGAAGTCATCCGGGAGAAAGCTGGTAGGAAATTTGCTAAGAAGTTTGGAATAAAGCTACACTAGTTCTTCGGGTTTTTTGTTTTCTACAATATGCCTGAGTTTATTGAAATGCTTGTCCCTCGTTATTAATATGGCATCATGGTCTCTGGCAACAATTGCATGAAGGATATCTGGAAAAGGAACTCTTACTATCAAATATTCCCTACCTGCTTCCTCTGCTTGAGAAGGCGTCACTTTAACTCCACTTATGATCTTCTGATGATAGAAAATTGAAAATGTTTCGTCTATTTCTTTTAACTTATGTCGATGGATGATTTCTTCAATAACGAGGTCAGAATACATAATCGTCCATTTATTTATTATTGCCTTTGACAGAAAATCCATCGTCCATTTCCACAATGGAAACGAGGCATCTCCTCTCTTCTCCATATAATCAATCCAAATAGAAGTGTCAAGATAGAGTGGTCGAGTCATTACCTGATGTAAAGCAATATACTTAATAAATTGAGATCTGAATTTTTCGAAAGAAGTCCATTACAAATGTAAATTTTTTATTGTGTTTTTATTACTAATAAAAATAATTCAAAGAAAACGAAAAAATTACGGAACATCTTTACTCGCTTTGTTCAGGAGGAGCTTCTTCATCAGTTCCTTTGCCAGACGGCACTGCCGCTTTGCTGATAATCATAATGTCGCCAATGCTGCGGACCAGTTGATGAGGAACAATCACTCCTTTTGCACTTCCTAAGACGCGATTCAAAAATGAATTCTTTGACGCTTTGACACGCCATCCAAACACCTTGTTTTGAGACAAGATTGCTTCTTCGACATCTCCAAAGTACTCACCAGTATCAGTAAACACGCGCATTTCATACGTTTCCGAGATTTTCTTCATTCGTAACATTGTCATCCTCCACTATGCCCTCCTGAGTATCCCAATTTATATATTTTTCTGTTTGTTTATCGCCCCTTATTGGCGGTAATCTTAACTAACTGGCCGCCTTTCTACTCAGTAATTAGCCCAAGTCCATAGGGAGCCTTAGTCAGTCCGTTGCTCTTATTGTCTGTAACGTAGCGCCAAGGCAGAATCACCTTTATAGCCGTTTGCGGTCCTCAAACTTTTAAAACAATAATCGATTCCCTTTTCCTATGTATGTCTCAGATGAACGTTCATTATATTCGCGGAGGGAATCCTTTCGATGGGGATTGGGAATACTTGGAGCCTTACTTCCCTTATCAGCTTCTGCCGCATCATCCATTGAAACAGTGATGTCCAATCTCACAAGAGAACGGCCATTTGGACATGGTGTTGTTGTCGATGAAGTGCGTCCCCTTTCTGATGGTTCTCGGTTTGTGAGTTACCATGATCACTTTTCCTTAGATGATCCTAAAGTCATTATTGGTTTTAAAGTAAATGTGAGAGAACATCCACGTCATGAACCAATTCTCTATTCTGTTTCTGCATTTGTTGATCCGTTTGTTCTCGTTGATATTGTTCGGGATTTTCGTGGACAGTATATTGGGATGAATGTTGATGTCGTTCAAATGAGAAGTAAGCCTTATCATCCCGTTAATCAACATCGTGGTCATGACACCTTATTTGCATCAGATTCTTCTCACCCTGATACATGGAATCTAGTGAGTGCACCCGCCCAATTATTGTTTAATGACGTTGTTGATTTTCTTGCTACCTTGTATTCTGGGTCACCCTCCATTGAGTCCCTTATTCCGATACTTGACAAAGAGTCAGAACTCCTTCGGATCATGGAACCTTTGATAAGAAAACATCATTTTGATGGGCCGCGCGCACTGGCCTATACACACTTTTCAAATTCACCGCGCATATCGTAAAATAACTCACAGAATTTTTTTGTTGCCGACTCCACTTCTTTTTTTCCTTTTTTAGTCAATGCGTATTTTTTTATTTTGTGACCGTGAGTGCATTCTTGAATAAAGCCGCTTTCATGCAGAGACTTCAATACGGGATAAATCGTTCCCGGACTTGGTTTGGAGCCTTTTCGCTGTTTCAGCTCTTCGCGGATATCTTCACCGGACATTTCATTCTTGCTAATCATCTTTAACACAATAAAGCTGAGAAAGCCTTTCATCTCACAACATTTTCTCATACGGTGAATAAATCGTCTCGAGTATAAAAAAGTTGCTTCTTTTTTTATATCGGTTTACCGATACATTTATATAGTTGTATCGGTTATCCAATATTTCACTGAGGAGGTGCCGAGATGGAATGCGAAGGAGAACAGTGCGAAAGATCATCAGACGGATGCGATGATCGCTTTATGATGGCGATGATGATCGTGAAACGCGCAAAGATGGAATTGTTGAAAGAGAAAGTAAAGAAAAAATTAGAAGAAGTTGATGGGAAGCGTCTTGATAAGGTCGCTGATCTTATTGTGGAAGTGATGCTCGATCAACGAAAAACTCATCAGGACATGGAAAAACGATATGACGAGATGAAAGATCGTTTTGATGCGTTACATCGTTAACATTTATCAGCCGGAGTTTGACACACCTCTTTTCTCCGGCCTTTTTTTCATAAAGTATATATACAAGAAAACCATACCTGTGAACATGACGTATGAGACACGATTGACGAAGGCAAAAACATTTGCTGACATATTTGATATTGTTCGCGATGTCGTTGAAGAATACTTAGGTGTCGATCAAGCGGGATTAATGGTCGGTATTACTGATTTAGGTAGTCATGGGCGAGGGTTTGTCGGTGCATTTTATTCTCTTGACGCGAACATGATCATCATCAATAAACGTCCGTTGCATCGACTCATGCAAACGAAACCGTCGATGTACACCCATTACTTGTTTCATGTGATGCTTCATGAATATGTTCATTCGATTGGATCATATGATGAAATACAAACAAGAATGATCGTGCAGGAAATCAGCGCGCAGTTTTTCGGTGAAACACACCCCGTCACTGAGTTTTCAACCAATTTGGATAAATATCTTCCCGATTTGACGTACCCCGATTCAGGATTTCAACCGCCAGAAGACATGAACATCGAATTTGTCAAGGGCATTGATCGAAAAAATACGAATTACATTAATTAGATCATCTCTCATTTTTTCCCTCTCATGGACATTCATTCAACCCGTACATTACACAATGGAGTACAGATACCTCTTCTTGGATTAGGGACGTGGCAAATTCTCAGTGGACCTCAAGCGGAAAATGTTGTGGGTTGGGCATTAGAATCAGGTTATCGTCATATTGATACGGCTGCCGCGTATGACAATGAACAATCGGTCGGTCGCGCTATTGAACGTTCATCCATTCCACACAACGAACTGTTTGTGACCACTAAATTATGGAATACTGATCATCTTATTGCGGAGAAAGCATTCGCGACGAGTTTGAAAAAACTGAATTTGTCGTATGTGGATTTATACCTTGTTCATTATCCGATATCACAAACCAGAATTCAGGCGTGGAAATCACTTGAGAAGATCGCGAAAACTGGACAGGCTCGTGCTATTGGAGTAAGCAATTTTACCGTTTCTCATCTTAAAGAATTACTCGAACAGTGCGAAATTGTTCCTGCGGTGAATCAGGTTGAGTTTAGTCCTTTTCTGTTTCAAAAAGAATTGTTAGAGTATTGTCAAAAAAATAAGATTCAATTGACAGCGTATAGTCCATTAACTCGAGGATTACGACTTGATGATGATCGATTATTGGATCTTGCTGATCGATATCGAAAGACTCCTGCGCAGCTCTTAATCCGATGGGCAATCCAGCATGAGATTGTGGTCATTCCTAAATCATCTCAAAAAGGACGCATTATTGAAAATGGCAATGTGTTTGATTTCTCTCTTACCGCGAAACACATGGATGTGCTTGACAACTTTAATGAGAATTTTCGCGTCTGCTGGGACCCCACAAAAGAGACGTAGATATTTAAATCGTTGACTCTTTTCTTTTTCCATGCACTACAAAAACCTCATCATCATCGGTACTTCACACATCGCAAAGCAAAGTTCGGATGAAGTGAAACATTTTATTGAGAATGAAAAACCAGATATTGTTGGCATTTAACTGGACGTATATCGTGCACGAGAATTACTGTCAAAAAAAAAGCGAGAACAACCAACATTATCACACATTCGAACTATTGGAGTTAAGGGATATCTTTTTGCATTGCTTGGTGCATGGGCTGAAAAAAAATTAGGAGAACATGTTG
>JAHFLI010000067.1:2483-6547 GCA_023255615.1 Candidatus Woesearchaeota archaeon | reverse complement strand
AATATCGTTAATAACGACTTCAGCGTTAACTGTTTTTAGGCGAATGTCATCGTCATTACTAAACGTATTCTGAATGACCATAGTGATAATCACATTAGAATGAGAAGAAATATCTGCAGATCCATATTGTGTTTTTCCATCAACAGAGACCTTAAAATTTTGGATTTCAACTCCTCCAGCCATAACCGTTGGAATTAGCAAAAGAAGGATTACGATAATAAATGCTACTTTATTTACCCCCATGTCCTTAAGAGATTTGTCTCCCTTTATAAATTTTTTGTTATTTAGTAATGGTAACAGATAATCTATTCGAAGAATTCATGGTGGAGAGCAGAAACAGCCTTTTCGTATTCCTCCTTTTTTACAACGAAGCTCACGTTAATTTCTGAAGACCCCTGAGTGATCATTTCGATATTGACTCCTTGATTTCCAACCACACTGAATATACGACCAGCGATCCCTTTTGTATGAATGAGACCATCTCCGATTAAGGATATCGAGACCCGTTCTCTTTTTACCGATACCTCGCCAAATTCCCTTAATTCATTCATGATCTCTGTTAATTTATCTTCATTATCAATAGTGAGAGAGACGCTCACTTCAGTAGTCGCAATAAGATCAACACTTTTTTTATATTTCTTGAATACCTCAAAGATCTTTGCTAAAAATCCATACGCATTAAGCATACGTGCTGAAGAGATGGTTATAATCGTAATATTTTTTTTGCATGCAATGCATTTCAATGATTTTTGTTTACCTGTTTCTTTCAAGATAAGTGTTCCTTTTGCTTGTGGTTTAAATGTATTCAATACACGAACGGGAATATTTTTATCTACTGCAGGTAAAATAGTTGAGGGGTGGAGCACTTTTGCACCAAAATATGCCATCTCAGCTGCCTCCATAAATGACACTTGAGGGTTAGTTTGTGCATGTTTTACTATTCTGGGGTCTGTCGTCATGACTCCATCGACATCTGTCCAAATTTGAATCTCTCGGCACTCCATAGCCGCGCCAATAATTGCAGCGCTATAATCAGATCCACCTCTTCCTAAAGTAGTGATTCTTCCACGTTTATCATGAGCGATAAATCCTGTTATCACTGGTGTGATTGATAACGAAAGAAGTTTTTCTTTAATCAATTCATCTGATTCGGGGAGAGGTAATGCAGATCCGAAATTTGAATCCGTCAGCAAACCGATTTCCCACGCACAAAAAGATTGAGCAGGAATTTTATTTTTGACAAGAGAAGCAGCAACAATCTTCGCAGACAACCGTTCTCCAAAACTGCTTAATTGATCAGTAGTTTGAAGAGTGAGTTCTTTTTTCTGAGCGATCTCCTTCAATAATCTTAATAGCTGAGCAAGTTTTTCTTGAACAAGTGTTTGGTCTAAGTGAAGCTGATGGACAATGGTTGAATGGATCAAAGAAATCTCGTCAAAAGGATGCATGTTTCCTTCAATGGCTTCTCTTCCTGCATTGAGTAATTTGTCGGTTATTCCTCCAATAGCAGAAACAACGATAATTGGTTTTTCAGCGAGATTCCTTTGTACTAATTCACAAACGTTCTGAATACGCTCAGCATTACCGACTGAGGTTCCCCCAAATTTCATCACAATCATACTGTACATTCCTTACAGTTATTTAAAAAAGTAGTGTTCATAGAGAAACAGTTAGAGTTGCGAAAAGAGACGTGATACTTTCTCATCTCCGAGCATTATGAGGAAGGCGGCCAATCGTGGACCTTTTTCTTTATTCAGCAACACCTGATAGGCGGTTCTAAAGAAGTCTTTCATATCGATGCTTCTTTCTGTACACATTTCATAAAAGGCATTATGAAGCTGTTTTTCATCTTTGAATTTTCGCACGAGGTTTGGAATCTCTCGTAACGCTGTTTTCAACGACGGGGAAGCATCAAGGTGAGGAGGTGAATCTTGAATGGTAAATTTGTATTCATCGGTCGCAAAATGAGTAATCCATTGTTGCGCATCTCGTAATCGCTCAATCGCGTGATGAAGATCAATTCCCGTTAGATCTTGGGGCATATGTCCAAGAGTTTGTAAGATTTTTATTGCACCCTGTTCGGATAATCCCACTTGAATGGTATTTGCTGCTAGACTGAGGGGAATTTGTACAGGCATTTTTTTTGGCAATTCTCCAATGTGAGAGAGTTCGTAGATTCGCTTTTGACTTTCTCTATCCATTTCGTTTTCTTCTTTCTCTTTTCCAAAATAGATACGTTCTGTTTTATCAAAGCGATCAAATAAGAGAATGACATCATTAGGGCGATGAGGATCAAAATCAACTGCTGCTTGTATTCTGGTACGAATCAACAGATAGCGTAAAATTCTTGGTGGTAAAACGGCGGAGATATCTGCAAACCCAACTCCCTGCCCTTTGGAGGTTGACATTTTTTTCCCACCAACAGTAAAAAACTCATAACCTTGTCCGATTGCCGTTGCAGTCGAGGGGTGTGGAGGGGGAAAATTCAAGACTTCATGAGAGATTGCAATCGCAACATCACGAGACCCTTTCTTCGTAAAGTGATCTTTTCCAGCATATTCACAGACGACCCCCAATGAAATCCACTTTGCGGCCCACTCTACTTTCCACGGTAACTTTCCATTTCCATTATAAGGAGAAATTGTTCCTTCATGACCGCATCCTTCTGCCCAGGTAACAAGATTTTTTTCACAACGGTAGGAAATACATTCTTTTTCAGCATCCCATTTGGTCGCTAACGTTGTTCCAATTTTTCCGCATTTTTCGCAGATCGGATTAAATGGTACCTTGTCATATGGTTTCTCATATATACGCTCGAAGATATTTTTGACGAGATGGCTGTTATTCAGAATTGTTTTTATCGATTCATTAAATGCTCCGCTCTCATATAATCTGCCTGTACTCTCAATTTCAGCTTGGATTCCCCATTCTTCAAATTTTTCAACACACTGCATGAAATAATAATCCGCATAACTTTGATATCCTTCAACGGGAGAAGGGATATTTCGAAAGGGCATTCCCATATACGACTCATATGATTTATCGAGATACGCAGGCAACTTATCCATGGGATCCATATCATCAGAAGAAAGAATAAATCTGCCTTTCATATTCACATCTCTCATTGCTTTTGCGATGGCGTCATGAATAACCCATCCTCTGCCGGAGCCAATATGGATTGTTCCCGATGGCGTTTTCTCATCGAGCACAATATAGCCGTGCTTTCGAACAATTTTTTTGAGAGTATCGTCTGATTGTACACGTTCTTTTACGTCATGTGCAATCTGATCAGCCCAGTGAATTTTTTCTGTCATTGTAGAGATGTCGCTTGGGAGAGTATAAAAAACTTAGCCAATCATTTTTTTGAGTCGAGACACTGCTTCTTTAATATCGTCACGCTTCCCAAATGCGCTGAACCGTAAAAATCCTTCTCCAGCAGAACCAAAGCCGGATCCTGGGGTGGTCACCACATGACATTTTTCCAGAATATCTTCAAACACATCCCACGATTTTCCCTTACATTGTACCCAAATATAGGGCGCATTATTCCCCCCATACACCGAGAGACCAATATCTTCCAAACCGTTTTTAATTATTTTTGCATTAGTCATATAATAGTCGATTATCGTTTTCATTTCTGTTATTCCTTTCTCATCGAGTGCTGCAAGACCGCCTTTCTGTGCAATAATTGATGCCCCATTAAACAGTGTCGTAACAATACGATTCCAGTCATCATGGACCTCAAATCCATCATCATAACGGAGCTCATGAGGAACAACAGACCATCCGAGGCGGACTCCAGTAAATCCAATTGATTTTGAGAAGGAATTCACTTCAATCGCTACTTCTTTTGCACCTTTGATCTCATAAATTGATCGAGGAAGATTCTTATCTTGAATAAATTCACAATACGCCGCATCAAAGAGGATAATGGATTTATTTTTTTTAGCAAACTTTACCAACTCGGATAATTGCGCTTTTGTTGCTACGGTGCCTGTTGGATTATTCGGTGAACAAAAATAGATGATATCTGTTCTTTTTATTTTTTTTAAATCGGGAAAAAA
>JAHFLI010000067.1:0-2473 GCA_023255615.1 Candidatus Woesearchaeota archaeon | reverse complement strand
TGTTTGTAGGAATACAGGGGAGATACTCAATATTCTTAAATTGGACTTTTTCTTTTTGGAGATTTCCTGTTTGCCCCATAATAACGCTTCCATCCACGTAGACAGGATAAGACGGATCCTGCACGGCAACAGTAGCCTGTTCACCAAACATAACCTGCAAGCGCGCAATATCGCATTTCGCTCCGTCAGAAATAAACACTTCTTCAGGTCGTATATTTCCTTTATGGAGGGTTTTTGCAATTTTCGTACGCAATTCCTCCATTCCTTGTTCATCTCCATATCCAGAATATCCTTGTGAAGTTCCCAATTCTTCAGCCGCTTTTTTTAATGCAGAAGTTATATAGGGAGTAAGAGGTTGAGTCGTATTTCCAATTCCAAGACTAATTATTTTTGCGTTAGGATCTTTTTGTAGCAGTGCTTTTTTTCGGCGATTAATCTCGGGAAAAAGATACCCTCCGGGAAGTTTTGTTAGATTTTTGTTTCGTTTGACCATGTTATACGTTGAATTTTTTTAGTGCTACGAAATCAAGAGTCGAAACATAGTCTTCGGGAGTTTCTGCACGACGAATTGGGATAATTTCTTTGTTTGTCCTCAATAAGAGTTCCGCTGAACGTAATTTTCCGTTATAATTAAATCCCATTGAATGTCCATGGGCACCGGTTTTATGGATAACGAGAATATCACCGATGTTAATGTCAGGAAGTTTTCGGTTTATCGCAAATTTATCATTATTCTCACAGAGCGATCCCGTTACATCAACCGTTTTTGTTTTTTTATTCTTTTCTTTTCCTAAAATAGTAATGTGATGGTATGCCCCATACATTGCCGGCCTCATTAAGTTTGCCATGCACGCATCACAGCCGATGAATTCTTTATAGGTATGTTTGACATGACGTACCGTTGTAATAAGATACCCATAAGGACCAGTAATGACACGCCCACATTCCATAAAAATTTTAAGTGGCATTACTCTATTTTTTTCAATAATGTCGGTGTATGCTTTTTTTATTCCTTGTGCAATTTTTTCATAAGAAACCGGTTTTTCCGTCGGTTTGTAGGGTATGCCAATGCCACCGCCTAAATTAACAAATTCTATTTTTACTCCCGTTTTCTCGTTTATCTCCTTGACGAGTTTGAACAGCATTAGCGCAGTTTCAATAAAATAATCTTCATGTAATTCATTAGAGATAATCATGGTATGAAGTCCAAATCTTTTAACTCCTTTTTTCTTGCAGATCGAATAGGCTTCGATAAGTTGATTTTTGGTCATTCCATATTTTGCTTCTTTTGGATCACCAATAATCACATTTCCGGATCGCTCAGGTCCGGGATTATAACGGAAACAGAGTAAGGACGGTAATCCAATTGATTTGTCGACATAATCAATATGACTAAAATCATCAAGATTAATAATCGCACCAAGCTGTTTCGCTTTTTTGAATTCTTCAAGAGGCGTATCATTTGACGTAAACATAATATCCTCTCCCACAATTCCAACTTTTTCCGATAATACCAATTCAGGAAAGGAGCTACAATCAGTACCAAATCCTTCTTCCTTGAGGACCTTGAGAATGAACGGATTTGGTAACGCTTTTACTGCAAAGAATTCTTTAAAGCCAGGAAGAATGGAAAATGCTTTTTTCAATCGGCGAGCATTATCACGAATTGATTTTTCATCGTAAATATGAAAAGGAGTAGGAAAAGTTTCAATAACCAGTTCTATTTCTTTTTTTGTAAACGGCAAATCGTCGGTGTTCATACTCTTAGAGCAAAGAAATGCTTTTCATCATTTGTTTTACGCGTTCTTTATGATCGTCACTCAACTCACATAAAGGCAAGCGATATACCTCCTTACAAAATCCCTTGAGGTGCATCATATATTTTATAGGGATTGGATTAGTTTCAATAAACTCCATCTCAAAAAAAGGGGAGAGTTTTTTATTAATCTTCTCTGCTTCATCAACATGGTTATTCAATGCAGCGTGCACGAGTTCACCCATTTGTTTGGGTATAACATTGCTGGCAACAGAAATAACTCCATTACCACCTGATTTTATTAACTCAAGAGTGAGATTATCGTCACCGCTCAACACACTAAATCCCCGAGATCGATGGGTAATGACATCACGTATTTGAGCAATGTCTCCCGATGCTTCTTTTACTCCAACGATGTTTGAGCAACTTTTTGTCAATCTCATCAACGTGGATGTTTCAACATTTACACCTGTTCTTCCCTTAATATTATAGACTATGCAGGGAAATTTTACTGCATCTGCTATCGCCTTGAAATGACGATAGAGTCCTTCCTGAGTTGGCTTATTGTAATACGGGTTAACGAGAAGACATGCATCAGCACCTGCATCTTCAGCATGTTTTGTAAGACGTATTGCTTCCATAGTAGAATTTGAACCTGTTCCCGCAATGACCGGAATTTTTCCTCGTGAAAATTCAATCGCTAATTCGATAACTCTA
>JAHFLI010000007.1 GCA_023255615.1 Candidatus Woesearchaeota archaeon | reverse complement strand
GCGAGCGAAGTTTCGGCAGCAAAGAAATTATTCTTCTCTAAATTTTGATGAGTTTTCCATCTACCTCAATGCGAGGGCTTTTGAACACTTGATCAAAATGAGTGACAGCATAGATCGGGCCGCCGAACCAATAATTGGATCCAATGGCAATATGTGCAGTTCCATATGCCTTTTCATCAAGAATAGTTGCTCCTAAACATTTTGCTTGCTTGTTGATCCCGATGCCTAATTCGCACACTTTTCGAATATTCTCGGGACTTTTCGTTTTTGTTTCAGCCCATGTAATGGTATCACGTAAATAAAATCCTTCTGAGCCACCTTCCATTTTAACCAAATCTCCTTTTTCAATGTATAAAGTAACTGGCCTTTTCAGAAGAATAGTTCCTTCTCGATAACACAATGAAACATCAACAACAATCTTTCCTTCCACATTTTCTTTTCCTTTTGGTGCCATATAGACTTCCCCACAGGGCATATTTCCTCCTGTTCCAGGAAGCTTGTATTCAGCAGTGTTAGCAATGGAATTAACGCCTTCAATGTTAAAACGTAAATCCGTCCCGACTTTTGTGGTGATATGTACTTCAGATCCTGCATCAAGAACCTCTTTTAATTTTGCACCCCTTTTTTGGATTTCAGGATAGTCAAGATCAATGGCACGAATCATATCCGTAAACTGACTTGTTTCCAAACATCCTAAACTTGGTGCAGACATAAAACGATGATTTCTCGATTTGACAAATTTGCGGAAACTATTTCCCAACTTACCCATTTCACCTAATCGTGTCGAAACAAATAGAAGAATAATACTATTTTCCTGTAGCTGGTCTAATGCATTGACCACAGCATCATGAGCTTTCTGCCCGGAAACTGCAGGAGTTTGCAAAAACAAATCAGCATTTAACTTCAAATTTTTCGCCGCCATATAGAAAGATGTAGCCATTAAGGGCGAGATATGACGATTAGACGCACCAACATCTCCTATAATCAAAATTTTCTCATTCTTTGGAGCAACGCATTCTTTGTACACCCGTTCAGCGATCTTTGATGCTCCTTTCGCCGTATCGACCAAATTATAGCGTTCTAAAAATCGCCTGACTTCATCAGTGAACATGAGACCACCGTTGCGCTAAAAATTGAATAATCGAATACGAAACAACCTTCTTTTTCCACATTTTCATTTCAAAAATGACATCAGGAATAACATGAGGAAGATAGCCAAACAAGAACAAAAGAGCATAAGAGGTGAAAAAAGAAAGAAGAACGATAAACAACAAGAATTCAATCGTATGAAAAATAAATAATACATTCTCAACCTCCTTATATTCCAACGTCTCCATAACCTCTTGATAGTAATAATGACACGTGATCAAACTCAAATTTTTTTTCTTAACAACATACCAAAAATAATGATCGATATCAATAAGAAACCCACCAACGAAAATCATAACCGTCTTGAAACCAAAAATCGGAAAGAATATGATGACAAGAATGGAGCATATAATGAAATGATGTAAAGGAGACATAAAAAAACCTCGGCCAAACCCATTTATAAGTTTTTTCTTTTCGAACAAAAAACATTTAAAAAGAGGAGTGAACATGAGACCATATGAATGTCAAAGAGATAAAGGGACGTATTCCAGAAAAAGTATTTACATTGTTTGAATCATCGATCACTGAATTTCGACCGGCTCAGGTTAAAGCAATAAATGCTCGCCTTCTTGAAGGAAAGAATGTTCTCATTTGTACGCCGACTGCTTCAGGAAAAACTCTTATTGGGGAACTTGCAGCTGTTAAGACCATTCTCGAGAACAAAAAGAAAGCAGTCTATATTGTTCCCTTAAAGGCTCTGGCGTCAGAAAAGTATAAGGAATTTAAGAAAAAATATGAACATGTCTTCACCGTGGCGTTATCTATTGGAGATTTTGACACGACTGAAGCCCGATTAAGTGAATATGATTTGATCATCACCACCTCTGAAAAGTTAGATAGTTTAATTCGTCATCATTCACCATGGGTCACGAGAATTGGTTGCATTATCGTTGATGAAGTGCACCTCCTCAATGATCCTGGTCGTGGTCCAACGTTGGAAATCGTATTAACTATCCTTCGATCTATTCTTCCGAAAGCGCAAATTGTAGCATTATCTGCAACGATCGGTAATCCAAAAGAACTTGCTGAATGGCTGAATGCGGCATTAATTGTTGATGAATGGAGACCAGTTAAACTGGAAAAAGGAATCTATTACGATGGAGAAATAGAATTTGATTAAGCAAGCCCCAAGCCCTTCATGACAACAGAGGGCTCAAACATCTGTAAATCATCATATTCTTGGCCCGTTCCGAGAAAAAGAATGGGTTTTCCGATGACATATCCTACCGAAACAGCTGTTCCTCCTTTCTCATCCACATCTACTTTAGATAAAATAATACCATCAATACCAATAGCCTGATGAAAAGTTTGCGCTTGCTCAATGCAATCATTTCCAGTAATACTCTCACCAACAAAGATCTTCAAATCAGGTTTTGCGACACGAATAATCTTTTTCATTTCTTCAACGAGATTCGAATTAGAATGCAATCGACCAGCAGTATCAATCAAAACGACATCAATATTCTTTGCTTCAGCATGATGGACAGCATCAAAGGCGACAGCAGCTGGATCCGCACCGTAATCATGCTTGATCATTTTAATTCCAAGTTTTTGTGCATGATACTCAAGTTGATCAATTGCAGCGGCACGAAAAGTATCAGCTGCAGCAATAACGCAGCTTATATCATTTTTCTGCAATAATCGAGCAACTTTCGCAATCGTGGTTGTTTTTCCAGAACCGTTAATACCGACAAAACAAATGATGAATGGCTTTTTAGATCTCACGCGCGATAAAAAATCAATCTTCTCTGGCTGAAGAATAGAATCTAAACTTTTTTTTAGGGTATCTTCAATCATCTCTTCCACTTGACCTCGCTTTACAGAGGAATGAACGAGAACATTCTCCAAATCTCCTTTCAATCGATCAATCACTTCCACCGCAACATTATTCTCAAGTAACGCTATTTCAAGATCATCAAAATACTCAGAAAATTCCTTCTCTGATATTGTTGTTGTCGTTATTTTTTCTTTAATAGATTCAAAAAAACCTTTTTTTTCCGGGATAATTTCTTGTACATCTTCTTTGTTTGGAATCTCTTCTTTCAGTGGAATTCTTTTATGAATTATTTCTTCTTTCTTTTTATCGTGAAGTGGTTCAACAAATAATTCTTTTTTCTTTTCTTCTTTATGTTCTTGTTCTTTTATTTCTTCATGGATAACTTTTTTCTGTATATCGTGAGAAGTAATCTCTCTTTCTTGAGTAATAACTGGATTCTCAATAGAAGGTTCAGCAATCACTTCTTTCTTCTCTTCAGATTTCCCAGAAAGCTTTGATACTGCTGCTTTCAGTTTCTCTTTAAGAAAGGAAAACATCGTTACACCTGTTTCGCAAGGGCAGCAATTTCTTGTTCGAGATTCGTTGCATAATGTACAATCTGTTGAAGCTGATTGACTAATTCAATCTGAGATTCTTTCAACTCTTCAAGTTGTTTGTGCAGAAGATCTTTGGTTCCATCAACACTCTTTTCAACGACAACATCAGCTCCAACATTAATAAGGAGTTTATTTCCTTTTTTGAGCGTCCCTTTGGTAAAAATACCGTTATTCAATGGAACCAACATTTCAGATCCGTCCTCAAGAGATTGAAATTCATCCAAACCCTGAATAGTGCCCATAAGCTCTTCCATCTGTTGTTCCATCAGTTTAAGGTGATTTTGAACATGAGATACTTGCTGCTCAATCATCTTCATTTCCATATATTTTTTTTGCAATTCTTCTTTTTTTTCCATATGCTCACTTTTTTTGACTAATTTCTTTGAATAAACGATCAAATAATAATCCCATCGGTTCTCCCTTATGAACGCGCATCATGGTTTCTGCTAATAACGGGGCAAGTGATATGGTGTGAAGAGAGTCTAATTTTTTATGATCATCAAGTCGAATGGAGTCAGAGATAATAATCTCCTTGATAGGTGCGTTACTCAATCGCTCAATTGCGGGAGGTGATAACACCCCATGAGTTGCACATACATAAATGTCTTTTGCTCCCTTCCGTTTTAATTCCTCTGCACCCAAGGTAATGGTTCCTGCAGTATCAATCATATCATCCACGAGAACGACATTCTTTCCTTCAACATCTCCAATAATGTTCATAATCTGCGCTTCATTCTGATTTGGTCTCCGTTTATCAATTAACGCCATGGATGTATTCAACAATTTTGCAAATTCACGAGCTCGAGCAGCTCCTCCTGCATCTGGGCTCACCACCACAAGATTTTTGATTTTCTTTTCCATCAGATAATCAACAAACAACGGCATGCATTCAAGATTATCAATCGGAATATCAAAAAATCCCTGAATTTGAATAACATGAAGATCAAAGGTAATCATTCGGGTAATTCCGGCAGTGGTTAACAAATTGGCAACAAGTTTTGCCGTGATCGGCTCTCTTGGAGCAATTTTCTTTTCTTGACGAGCATATCCGAAATAAGGGATAACGCCAACGATTTCTTTAGCAGAAGCCCGTTTGAGCGCATCTGCCATGATAAGAAGCTCCATAAGGTTTTCATTTGCAGGATTTGAAGTGGATTGAATAATAAAAACGTTGCAGCCTCGCACGCTTTCTTCAATGCGAACATACTTCTCTCCATCAGCAAATTGCTTAATGGTGCAAGGGGTCAAGCTAATGCCAAGATACTTCGAAATCTCCTCGGCTAATGGTCTATTTGCGCTTCCACTAATGACTTTCATATGGTCTACAGTCATACTCTGTTGGTATCTGAAATCATTTAAAAGTCTTTCCGTGTTATTCTAAGAACATAATGTATTTAAAGAAAGTGGGAGCAAAACAACTATGAAAAAAGTTTCAGTCGGCATTTTAGGAGCAACCGGAATGGTTGGACAACGTTTTCTCGCTTTACTTGATCATCATCCATGGTTTGACGTGACTCATCTTGCCGCATCCCCACGTTCTGCTGGAAAGAACTATTCAGATGCCGTAGAAGGACGATGGTTGATGAATTCAGCAATTCCGGAATATGCAAAAAAAATCAGTGTCGAAGATGTTGAAAAAGATTGTATATCTATTGCTTCTGATGTTGATCTCGTTTTTTCTGCACTGGACATGGAAAAAGAACAAATCAAAACAGTAGAAAATAATTACGCGAAACAGGGAGTTGGTGTGGTGTCCAATAATTCTGCTCATCGATGGACAGATGATGTACCCATGATTATGCCAGAAATTAATCCAGAACACGCAGCAATTATTGATGCACAACGCAAACATCATCAGTGGGAAGGGTTTATTGCCGTAAAACCAAATTGTTCTATTCAATCCTATGTTCCTGCAATTCATGCGTTGAAAGGATTTAAGCCACAAAAAATATCAGTAACAACCTTGCAAGCAATCTCTGGCGCAGGAAAAACCTTTCGAACGTTTCCGGAAATTCTGGACAATATCATTCCCTTCATTAAAGGAGAAGAAGAAAAATCAGAAAAAGAGCCATTAAAGATCTGGGGATCCCTAAACAATGGAAAAATTGAAATGGCAAAAGAGCCTCACATATCCGCAACATGTCTACGTGCACCTGTTTCAGACGGTCATATGGCATCGGTCTTTATATCATTCAAGGATAAACCAACTAGAGAAGATATGTTATCGAGCTGGAAGAATTTTCACCATCCTCTTGAAGACCTCCACTTACCTTCTGAACCTACACATTTCATGAACTATTTTGACCAAGATGATCGACCACAAACAAAACTAGACCGTGATGTTGAGCACGGTATGGGTATTTCCATCGGACGATTGCGAGAGGATCCTCTCTTTGACTGGAAATTTGTATCTCTTTCACACAACACTATTCGAGGAGCTGCTGGTGGTGCCATCCTAGTTGCCGAGCTTCTCCGAGCCAAAAAATATTTCTAAACCACCTCAATAGTAATAATTACCTGATTCAACTCCCTGTTGATAATCTCTTTTTCTAAGCAAAATTTATATAGGCAGATAGAGACTATGCGCAAATGGAGATGATCAACGGCAAGACTGTTTTGGGGTTGGTTCACGAAGTGAAAATCTTCCACCCAGGATCTGATTCCTACAAACTCTTTCAGGCGAGAATAGATACGGGAGCAACAAAAAGCTCATTGGACAGCAAAATAGTGGAAGATATGAAACTTGGACCAGTTGTTGCATCAAAAGTAGTGAGATCTGCTCACGGAAAGAAACGGAGAGAAATTATCATGGTTGACATAGAATTAACGGGAAAAAGAATGACGGAAGCATTTACCATCGCTGAACGAGGACATATGAAATATCCTCTCTTGATCGGGCAAAATATACTCAAATATTTTTTAATTGATCCTTCACAATGAAAGCAGCACTTATTTCCTTACGAAGCATTTCTTCACAGTGGACAATTAAAGAAATGAAGAAATATTTTTCTCAGGTTGATGATATTAATCTGAAAGAAATTGAAGTGAGCTTAGGGACAAAAGGAATAAACGTGTTGTACAAAGGGGATCCACTTGATCATTATGACTGTATTTATGCAAAAGGATCTTTCCGTTTTGCAGATATTCTTCGCACAATTGCCGAATCGCGACATAAAGAAAGTTATATGCCACTTGATCCCGATTCATTCACGATCGGTCATGACAAGCTGCTCACCCATATCGCGTTAAATCGCGCGCGAATTCCGATGCCCGATACATATATTGCTTCTTCTTTGGCGAGCGCAAAGGAAATTCTGGACAAAATTCCGTATCCCATTGTGATGAAGTTTCCGAAAGGAACTCAAGGAAAGGGTGTGATGTTTGCCGATTCCTTCGCATCTGCATCTTCGATCCTCGATGCCCTCTCTGCGCTCAAACAACCCTTTCTGTTGCAAGAATATATTGATACTGGTGGAACTGACATCCGCGCAATCGTTATTGGAGATAAAGTTGCGACCGCGATGAGAAGAACAGGAGCACAAGGAGAAACCCGAGCAAATCTCCATGCCGGCGGTAAAGGTGAACCAACCGTTCTTGATTATCGTTCAGCAAAGCTTGCTGTTGAAACGGGAAAGGCGATAGGCGCAGAAATTTGTGCCGTAGATATTTTGGAGAGTGTCAAAGGACCATTAGTTGTTGAAGCAAATCTTTCTCCCGGTTTACAGGGCATCACGATGGTCACCAAAGAGAATGTCGCTGGAAAAATCGCAAAATACCTTGGAGAACGCACGACTGCATTTTTAGAGCAAGGAAAACAAAAAAAGATGTCTAAACTAGTGAGCGAAGCAGGGTTAGTGAAGCAAGGTGAGGAACATCAAATAATTACCAATATTGACTTCCGATCTTCAAGAATGGTGCTTCCAAAAGTGATTACTGAATTCTCTGAATTCTCTGAAATGGAAGAATTTATTATTCATGTTAAAAAAGGAAAGATTCTTATTGAAAAGTATGGGCCATGAAAAAACTAACTTATATTCTTCTCGTGTTGAGTTCAAGCATTGGTGTTCTCCTTTCGATGTTCCTTTCATCTATTGTGCGCATGTATGCCTTTTTTGCAATTTGTCTTTACCTGGTTCTCCTTTTTGCGTTGGCATCTTTTACACGACAAAAATATGACAAATATCTCGTTCTCTTTATTCTTGGCTGGTTTGTGTTAGTCCGATTCGTTTTTCCATCAAAAGATCAATACCTTGTTGTTTTGCAAGGTGCCTCAACTGCAGCATTTATTTGTCTTCATCTTGTCTTACTTATTGGTCCTTGGTCACGAATCTCAGAAACAATTCAAAAAAGATATTATTATCGAAGGCATTTGGGCATTACCACATTATTACTTGCTCTTCTTCACGTCTCCATTGTTGTTCCGACCTTTAATTATTCATTCCATAGTATATTTCTTTCCCCCTTTACTTTCTATGGATTAACTGCTGTTTCCTTAATGTTCTGGATTGGACTCACCTCGTGGGATGAAGTTCAGAAAAAATTTTCTCGTCGAATCTGGAATATTCTCCACTCATTCCTTCTTCTTTGTTATCTCTCATTCGCCTACTATTTTTATACCGTTCAACAAACATTTCAGAATAATTCTCTCTCCTTTCACTTGGCAATGATTGGAATCTTTTCTCTGTTCTGGATTATCGCTGCGCCTTATAGCATCATCAACAGGATAATGAACACGGAAGTATTCGGATGGAAACAATTTCATGTATTGCTCTATATCGTCTATGGTTCAGTTATTCTTCACGTCTCCTTTGGAAAACTTCAATCACTCTCTCTTGGATACCATATTGTTTTTTGGATCAGCATAACAACTGTCGTTGGTTCTCATGCACTCGGATGGTTTATTCGCTGGAATGAGGATCGAACAATATATCGTAAAATTGCATCAATCAATAAAAAAATCGTAGAAAACGATACAACCTACCTCGGCGTTTCGACGCTAAGCGAGCTCCACGAAGGAATTGGACAAAAAGTCTATATTGACAAACAGCCTGTTGCATTATTTAAACATAAAGGTGATGTTATTGCGATTTCAGATGTCTGTGCCCATCAAAAAGGTCCTCTCCACAAAGGGAAAATAGCAGGAAAATACGTTATTTGCCCATGGCATTTTTGGCAATATGGTATTATTGATGGAAGAGGTCCGCCAGGGTATCACGATTGCATTGCCACCTATAACACAAAAATTGTCGACGGTATAGTCTATATCGGTTCAAAAAAGTAAATTTTTCTTGAGAATAAGTGTTTGTGTTCGTTCAGGTCCAACGGAAAGAATCGCAAGAGGAATCTTCAATTCTTTTTCAATGAACAAGAGATAACTCTTCGCTTCTTTCGGGAGATCATCATACGATTTTATAGTTTCTAACGAGTCCTTCCAACCAGCAAATTCTTTATAGATAGGTCTACATTTTTTAAGAACTTCTCCATCAAGCGGAAATGTTGAGATCGTCTTTCCTTCATAATCATATCCAATACACACTTTTATTTTTTTTAACTTCGAAAGAACATCAAGCTTCGTGATAATTAATCCAGTCATTCCATTGATAACAAAAGCGTACCGTGCAGAAACGATATCAAACCATCCGGTACGACGAGGTCTTCCCGTTGTGGTTCCATATTCTGCTCCTTGTTTTCTCAAAATCATTCCTTGAGAATATTCACTTCCGTCTTCTGCGCTTTTAAAATCTGTTTTCTGCAATAGGGTTTCTTTTTTCTCTTTCATGGTGTCTGCTTCCGTTCCTAACTCTGTTGGAAAAGGACCAGACCCAACACGGGTACAATACGCTTTAAACACTCCTAAAACACCATCAATAGACTGTGGAGCGATGCCTAAGCCAGTACATGCCCCACCAGCAATAGGATTTGATGATGTAACATACGGATATGTTCCGTGATCAATATCAAGAAGTGTCCCTTGTGCTCCTTCAAGAAGAATATTTTGTTTTTTTGAATGTGCATCATTCACGATAATATAGGTTTCTTTGACAAACGGCTTTAATCGTTTCGCTTCTAAACTTGAACCCTTCACAAAATCATGCAAACGAATTCCTGATCGGGAAATCTTATCTTCGTAACAAGGACCAATACCTCTGCCTGTTGTTCCTATTGCTTTTCCCTTTTTTGTATCTTCATCAATGTGAGACTGCTGAATGACATGAGCAGAACCACTCAGTACAAGATTTTTCTCAGAGATAGAAATTCCATTTGAAGATAATTGATCAATTTCTTGCAGAAGAACTTGTGGATCAATAACGACTCCATTGCCAAGAACGTTCATTGTTCCTTTATGTAAAATTCCGCTCGGTATAAGATGGAACTTAAACATTGATGATCCAATAACAACCGTATGGCCAGCGTTATTACCGCCATTGTATCGACATACCATCTGCGCGTTTTCGGTAAGAAGATCAACAATTTTTCCTTTTCCTTCATCTCCCCATTGACCACCGACAATCACCAACGTTTTTCCCATAGCATTCTCAAGCACCCATTATTATATAAATGTTTTGAACATCTTTTTTCATTCTCGAAGATTTTTTTCCGAAAGCTATTTAAATAATACGTCATACTTTTTACTATGCCGCCTACCAATAAGATCGTTACCATCGGATCTCATTCTGCGTTGCAAATTTTGAAGGGTGCAAAAGACGAAGGTTTTGGTACTATTGTCGTGTGTGTAAAAGGAACGGAGGAACCCTACCGATCATTCAAAGTTGCTGACACGATTATCTCCATCAATTCATATAATGACTTTGAAAAAATTCAAGATCAGCTCGTTAAAGAAAAAGCGATTCTTATTCCTCACGCATCATTTATCGCCTACATGGGCTTTGAGCGAGTTGAACATCTCAAAATTCCGTATTTCGGCAATAAAAAAATTCTTCGTTATGAAGCAGACAGAAATCTCCAACGAGTCTGGCTCAAAAATTCCGGTATTAATGTGCCCCATATTTTCAAAGACTATCGCGATATTGATCGATCTGCGATCATAAAATTCCATGGTGCAAAAGGGGGTTTAGGGTATTTCATCGCAAAGAATCCTCACGATTTCAAGAAAAAAATGAAAGGATATCAAAAAGACCAACGCTATGTCATTCAAGAATATATTGTTGGAGTTCCCGTGTATGCCCATTATTTCTATTCTCCATTAACTGATGAATTGGAGATTCTCAGTTTCGACAAACGGTACGAAAGCAACGTAGATAGTTTAGGAAGAATATCTGCACGTGATCAACTTGCGTTGGCAAATGTAGACCCCTCCTATGTTATTATTGGAAATATGCCGTTAGTAGTCCGAGAATCGTTGCTCCCAAAATTATTCGAAATCGGAAGAAATGTAGTAGAGGAAAGTAAAAAATTCGCCTCTCCCGGATTATTTGGTCCCTTTAGCCTTGAAATGATCATCCGTCCAGATATGGAGATTGTTGTCTTTGAAATTTCTGCACGAATTGTTGCAGGAACTAATCCGTATGTTTTTGGAAGTCCGTATTCCTGGCTTCGATATAACGAACCGATGTCGACAGGAAGAAGAATTGCACGAGAAATTAAGCGTGCTCTTCAAACAAAACAGACTCATAAAATATTATACTAATATGATCTCCCCACAAGAGATAAAAAAAATAGTGGATTCTTACAATTCCAGTAAACTGACTGTTGGAGTTCTCGGTGGACATTCTGCTCTTGATGTGTTAAGAGGTGCAAAGAGGGCTGGTTTTCGTACACTCGCCATTTGCCAAAAAGGTCGAGAAAAAACCTATGCGCAGTATTTCAAATCACGAGAAGGAAAAGGAATTGTTGATGAGGTTATTCTGGTGGAAAAATTTTCTGATATTACAAAACCATCTATTCAACAAGAATTGCGAAAAAGAAATACAATCATTATTCAAAACCGTTATTTCTGGGTGTATTGCAATTACAAAGAGATTGAAAACAATTTTCTTGTTCCCCTTTATGGAAGTCGAGAATTGTTAAAGACGGAAGAACGAGATCAACCCAAAAATCAATATGATATTCTCGAAAAGGCTCACATTCGCATCCCAAAACGGTTTTCAGATCCAAAAAAGATTAACACACTCGTCATTGTAAAAGTGAACGAAGCATTGCGCGGATATGAACGTGCTTTTTTCTGTGCTTCTTCGTATGAAGACTACACTACAAAATCAAAGGACCTTCTGGCCAAGAAAAAGATTACTGAAAAGGATCTAAAGCATGCAATCATCGAGGAGTATGTTGTTGGAGCTCAGGTGAATATGAATTTCTTTTTCTCTCCACTCACCAACGAACTTGAACTCATGGGTACAGACACCCGACGACAAACAAATCTTGATGGATTATTGCGTTTGCCTGCACCAGAACAACTCGAAGTCCTTAAGCACCTCAAACCCAAGATGATCGAAACAGGACATATTTCGGTAACGGTCAAAGAATCATTGCTTGAAAAAATATTTGAAGTGGGAGAGCGTTTTGTTGCGGCCACCAAACGATCTCATCCTCCCGGCATCATTGGACCTTTTGCATTACAAGGTGCTGTTGCGGCAGAAGAAGGAAAAGAAGAACTGGTAATTTTTGATGTCTCGATGAGAATTCCTGGATCTCCAGGCACGATGTTTACACCATACTCCGGATACCTCTACAGAGACTCACTGAGCTATGGAGATCGCATTGCGATGGAACTTAAAAAAGGGATTCAGATGAACAAACTTCATCTGATGTGCACATGATCATTGTTCTTAATTTTGGCGGGCAATATTGTCATTTGATTTGCCGTCGTATTCGCGACTTGGGTGTTTCTTCAGAGATATTACCATTCAACGCATCAAAGGAAGATATTCTCATGAAACAACCTCGAGGAATCATTTTATCAGGTGGTCCTTCTTCCGTGTATGACGAGAAGGCACCGGTGATGAAAAAGAATATGCTGGAGCTCGGTGTTCCCATTCTTGGCATATGTTACGGTCTCCAGCTTATTGCGAAACTTTCCGAGGGAGAGGTAAAACAAAAGCAGCGAGAATATGGGAAAAACATATTGCGTGTTCAGAAACAGGGAATTCTTCTCAAAGGGTTGAAGAAAACAGAACAAGTATGGGCATCCCACGGGGATTCGGTGTTATCTCTTCCCTCTGAGTTTACTATTCTTGCATCAACAGAAAGCTGCAGAATAGCGGCATTTGAAAACAATAATCGAAAATTGTTCGGGGTTCAATTTCATCCAGAAGTCACTCATACTCCTCATGGAAAACGAGTTCTTCAGAATTTTGTGTTTGAGATTTGTCAATCCGAAAAAGATTGGAACATGAAGAATCTGGATAAATTACTCATTGACGATATTAAGAAAACAGTTGGAAAACATTCTGTGCTCATGGCTACTTCGGGCGGCGTTGACTCTACAGTAGCTGCTGTCCTATTCCACAAAGCAATCAATGAACGAGTATTTTGTATTTTTGTCGATCATGGTCTATTGCGAAGGAATGAGCGATCTGAAGTTGAGAACATATATTCCTCGTTTGGATTCAAAAATTTCTATACGATAGATGCATCATCCCTTTTTATTTCGCGACTCAGAGGAGTAACTGATCCGGAAAAAAAGCGCACCATTATTGGAACGACATTCATCGATGTCTTTGAAAAGAAGGCAAAAGAAATTGAAAAGTATCATCCGGAGATTTCATTCCTCGGTCAAGGAACAATTTATCCTGATCGCATTGAATCCGCCCAGCCATCGAAAGAAGCAAGTAAAATAAAAAGCCACCATAATCTCTCGCTTCCAGAAAAAATGAAATTAAAAGTAATAGAACCACTGAAAGAGCTCTATAAAGATGAAGTGAGAGACCTTGGAAAGACATTGAGCATTCCTCAAGAAATTCTTAATCGTCATCCTTTTCCCGGTCCTGGACTTGCCATTCGAATCGTTGGAGAAATAACCCAGGAAAGAATAGACATTGTCAGAAATGCGGATGCAATCTTTATCGAAGAATTAAAAAAATCAGGATTCTATAGTAAGACCTGGCAGGCATTCGCAGCTCTCTTTCCAGTAAGAACAGTTGGCGTGATGGGAGACTCAAGAACGTATGACTATTGCATCGTGCTCCGAGCTGTCACCAGCACCGATGCGATGACTGCTGATTGGGCGAAAATTCCTCAACCTCTTCTCGAGAAAATCTCTTCTCGTATTATTAACAACGTGCGTGGCGTAAATAGAGTATTCTATGATATTTCTCAAAAACCTCCCGCAACGATTGAATATGAATAATCTCTCTCAAAATAAAAATATTTAAAAACAATAAACTATTATCTTCTTATCGGAGTAAAAGAGATGAGCCAAGAGGTCTTAATCAAAAAAGATTCTCAGGAGCTTTCTGAGAAGAATGAAGATATTTCTGAGATTGTTGATCCACATAGTGAACACTCTCTTGAGGAAGAAACCTGTTGTGATGATGGGCCACTCGATGTATGGGATTTCTTAGATCCTGAACGAAAACAATTGGTCATGCCTCTCTTTGAGCAATATCTCAAGGATCTTGGTGGTATCTTTTCAGATCAAGAAATCAATTATGGGGAAGAAAACAATGATGCATATGCTGAAGTGTATGTTCCCGATATTTATGAGTCCTCTCCAAAAGTAACTGAGAAAGAAGAGTGTGTAGAAAATCAGAATCAGATTCTACCACCAGTACATGAATCTCCTTCTCTTGAACAAGAAATAAATGAATCGATCACCGAAAAAAAAGAGATAGAAGAAGATGATGACGAAGAGGATGACAGTCAAGAAGAAGAATAATTATTCATACGTACGTTTTCCTTTTTTTCCTTCTTTAAATTCTTTCAACGCTTGCTGATATAATTTCTTTCCATGAGGAGTAGGATATTTAGAAGTAAGACAACCAAGACACAAATCTGATTCTGACTTTTTCAAGGATCGTACGAGTCCCGGAATGGTATTATAAATAACTGAATCAGCCCCGAGATCGTTTGCAATTCTCTTGCACACTTCTTCGTTTATCTCCGTAAAATTAGAAGGATCTTTCATATATCGTGGAGCAAGGAGTTCTCCGATAGTAGACATATCGATTCCGTAGAAACAGGGTCCAACGATAGGAGGACATGACAAACGAAGATGGACCTCTTTTGCTCCACCTTCTTTTTTGATATAGCGCACAATTTGGCGAGAAGTTGCTCCTCGTACTAAACTATCATCAACAAGGAGAACTTTCTTTCCTTTCACCACTCGACGTATCACAGAATATTTATTTGAGATTTTATCTTGCCTACTTACTCCCTCAATAAAAGTTCTTCCAACATACCGATTTCTGATTAAACCTTCTTTTGATGGAATGCCTAGCTCATACGCAAATGCGTCACCCGCAGCCTTCGCAGTATCTGGCACGGGGACAACGATATGATCGGGAGTCATATCTTCAGTCTCAAGCTTTGCTAATTCTTGGCCCAATCGAACTCTCGACCGATAAACTCCAATGTCATCGAAGTTTGAGGAGACATTAGAAAAATAGACATATTCAAACATGCACAGAGAAGGTTGTCCCGCCTTTGTGTATCGTTTAACCTCCATCTTTCCATCGTGAAGGTACACTAATTTTCCCGGTTCGACAGGTTTTATTTTCGTTTCAGGCACACCACAATTATCAAGAGCATTTGATTCAGAACCAACAAGATGTGCTCCCGGAAGTGCTCCATAATTTAATGGGCGAAACCCGTTAGGATCTCTGGTCACCACAATCTCTCCCATGGCATTGATGAATGCAATGTTATATGCCCCATCAAATTGTGTGGAGAGTTCTTCAAACACCGATGAGAGCTCCGGTTGTTTCTCAGATCGATTGAGAATTCTTGATAAATAATGTTGAATGATTTCAGTATCGACATTCTGTACAATATGGTATTCAGCTTTGTTCAGCAATACTTGCCTTAACTCACGATAATTAGCAATTTGTCCATTAAATCCAATAGAAAACCATTTCCACTTTCTCCCATGAATACGTTCAAATGGTTGAGCTCCTGTTTGATCATCAGGACCACAAGTAGCATAGCGGACATGACCAATTCCCTTATTCCCCGCATATCGCCGAAAAAGTTCAATACTTTTGTAGCGATCAGACGTCTTGAAGACTTCATTGACAGATCCAATATCTTTGTATGTTGAGAGAAGTTGTGGTCGACTTTTATTATAGGTTGTAACACCAGCTGAAAGTTGACCTCGATTCTGAAGATTCAACATCAGCTTATAGAGATAAAATAATCCTTTCTCGGTAGAACTCCTGCCCTGATTTATCTGCACAGCAGCAATTCCACACTCATCATGGACATCATCAAGCATCGATACCCCTCGACTGTAATTATCCCACCTCTCTATATAAATGTTTCTATGGCCCTTATAAATCGGATAACCGAGTTATAACTTTTCTTTTCTTTTACTTTTCTTAAACAATAAATTATATAAACGATAATCAGCCCTAATTGTTATGAATATTCTTCTCATTGGACACGGAGCTCGCGAACATGCCATTGCGGAAGCATTCTCACGAAGCCAGCATAAGCCTGTGCTTTTTTCATACATGAAATCAAATAATCCAGGGATCTCATCCTTTTCTTCCACCGTTATTCTTGGAGAGTATAATGACCTTGCGAAAATCGAACAGACAGCAAAGAAAGCAAAAGTCGATTTTGTGTTTATTGGTCCTGAAGATCCTTTAAATAATGGAGTAGTTGATGTTCTTGAAGAAGCGGGAATCTCATGCATTGGTCCATCAAAGAAATTGGCCCAGCTCGAAACATCAAAGTCGTTTACGAGAAATCTTCTAAAAAAGTATATTATTCCCGGCAACCCACAATCAGAATCATTTCAATCACTTACGGGAATCAAAAAATTTATGGACTCATTGTCAGCAGTCGTCATTAAACCGGATGGATTAACAGGCGGAAAAGGAGTAAAAGTTCAAGGGGATCACTTTCAAACAAAGGAAGAGGGAATTTCATATTGCAAAGAAGTACTCAATGATCACTCTTCCGTTATTGTTGAAGAAAAATTAGAAGGAGAAGAATTCTCACTGCAATGTTTCTGCGACGGGTATTCAATCCAGCCAATGCCTCTCGTGCAAGATCATAAACGAGCATTTGATGGCGATAAAGGACCAAATACAGGAGGTATGGGATCATATTCCTTTGAAAATCATCTTTTGCCGTTTTTATCAAAGAAAGACCGCGATGAAGGAATAGCGATAACCCAAAAAGTATGTAATGCTCTCCGAGAAGAACTTGGAAAACCCTACAAAGGAATTATGTATGGTGGTTTTATGGCGACCAAGAAAGGTGTTCATCTCATTGAATATAATGCACGATTTGGAGATCCAGAAACCATGAATGTTCTACCTATTCTGGAAACAGATTTTGTTGAGATCTGTCAATCAATTATCAATGAGGGATTAGGAAGACTTTCTCTTACCTTTCAGAAGAAGGCCACCGTGTGTAAATATGCAGTTCCTCAAGGATACCCGGATCATCCGGTTAAGAATCAAAGAATTGATGTTTCTCATGTTCCAAAAGATGCAA
>JAHFLI010000066.1 GCA_023255615.1 Candidatus Woesearchaeota archaeon | reverse complement strand
AAAAAACACGCTTTACGCTATTATTGGCTTAAGAATAATTACTTAACCTCTCAGCTACTTTTTGAGTACTTCTTTGTTAATGAAGTTCGTGAAATAAAGAAAGAATTTTCCCAGAAGGACATTGTAAAAAAAATTTCTCACTTAGAACGTTATGAAAAAGAAACTGTTCGAAAGAAAAAAGAAATTATGAAGAAACATCCTATTGATAGTGGCCTGAGATCGAGTTTTAAGATTCTCGAAACGATGTCATGGTGGATTGATCAACGGAAAGTCATGATGTTGAAATTCTTTGTTTCTCATTTTATGCTTCTTGATGAAATAAATAAGAGATGTCATTACGAAGATAATTTTATCCGGTATGCAACGCCACATGAGATATCATTGTTATTGCAGGGAAAAAATATTCCCACTTTCGTTCTTAAAGAAAGAAAAAAAGGGTGTGTCTATTCTCTTGATGGTTCTCTCAAAGAGGAGGTTATTCAGGGTAAAAAAGCGAAACGAATTATTGGCACGTATTTAGATTCTTTAAAAAGTTCAACAATTAAAGGTCTCGTTGCTTCAACAGGTAAGGGTATAACGAAGGGAACAGTGAGTGTCGTCATGAACGTTCAAAAAGATGCATTTACTCCAGGAACTATCCTCGTTACTTCAATGACGCGACCAGAATTTGTTCCGTTGATGAGAAAAGCAATAGCAATAGTTACTGATGAAGGCGGTATTACCTGCCATGCAGCAATTGTTTCACGAGAATTGGGCATTCCGTGTATAATAGGGACGAGATCTGCAACACAATTATTAAAAACCGGGGATGGTATATCATTAAATTTGAAGACAGGAGAGGTTACAAAATCATGAATGATCTTATCGAAAAGATAATCCCAAAAGCAAAAGGAAAGAAAGTTGTTATTGCTGAAGGATGGGATGAACGGGTTCTACGAGCAACAAAAGAAATTGTTGATGAGAATATGTGTAGTATAATTCTTTTGGGCACGGAAAAGGAGATTGTTGAAAAATCAAAGAAAATAAAGTTAGATATACAGAAGATAAAAATTATTGATTGGAAAAATTCTCAACAAAAGAAAACATTCGCAAAAGAACTCTACGAACTGCGAAAAACGAAGGGAATGACCGAGAAGGATGCTGAAAAACTTATTGAAGATGGGAATTATTTTGGAGCAATAATGGTTAAACGTGGAGATGCAGATGCGTTATGCGGATCATGTATTTGTCCGACAGCAGATTTATTGCGGCCAGCTTTACAGATTTTCAAAACAAAAAAAAATGGTTCATTAGTTAATGAGGTCATGATATGGGAAGACACTCAAACAAAGAAAATCTATTTTACTACAGATTCTAGTCTAAATGCAAATCCCGATGCAGAACAACTTGCGCAGATGGCCGTTAATGCCGCATCTTGTGCACGATCTTTTGGTTGTACTCCAAAAGTTGCCTTGTTATCTTTTTCGACAAAGGGATCTGGACAAAATGAATGTGTCAGCCATATCGCACATGCAGTAGAGCTCGCGAAGAAAAAAGAACCTCAGCTTATTATTGACGGCGAATTTCAGCTCGATGCTGCAGTTAATCCTGATGCATGCAAACGGAAATCTCCTCATAGCTCGTTAAAGGGCGATGCAAATGTCTTAGTATTTCCTGATCTTAACTCAGGAAACATCTTTGCCCATGGCATGGTCCAATTTTCTCGATTGAAATGGTTATTTTCATCCATGCAGGGAATTGGAAAACCGGTTTCTATTTACGGCAGAAGTTCTGATTACCACCTTATTAAAAATCAAACAATCGTTGCGGCAAGTGAAGCAGAATGAAGTTTTCTCAGAATCTCGTTGACATTTCAAAGAAAAAATATTATTTTCAAGGATTTAATGCAACTCCCATGTTAGTCGAGCCACCAGCACTAAGTCTGCGTTCAATATGGGATGAACTCGGTTATGGGTATACCGTCATTGTGATTCAATACGAACAAGATAAATGCTATTTTCTTTATTCATGGGATGATTTATATAAGATGGTTGATCAATTATTAAAAAATGTCGACAACAAAAAAGGATATTTGGAGTGGATGAGAAAGCGTCATGATCTCAAAATAAATGAATATCTGAATTATGAAAATAAACTAAAAGGATTTGATTTCTCGCAGCTATCGACAACCGAGCTTGTTTCCCTTCTCGGAGAAGCGATATTAAATTATAGAGGATTACTTGATATCGGGCATGTAATTGAATGTTTTACTCTAACAAAGGAAGAAACTATTAGGGGTCTTCTTGACAAAGAAATTACATCTTCAAAAATCAAAAATGATCTCATTGCACCGTGTCAGGAATCATTTCTCACGCGCTATCACAATGCGTTACGAATGGTCAGAACAAAAGAAGAGATGGAACAGATACAAAGGCATTGGTTTTGGGTTCATAATGGATATAGTCATACACACGTGCTGACTATCAAAGAACTGTTAGAAGAAAAAAAGAGACTGCCGAAAAAGGAAGGGGAAATAGTTACGAATGTCCAAAAAGGTATGGTGATGAAGAAATATAAGGTAAGTAAGGAATTGCAAACACTTATTACCATTCATGATGCTATGTTCGAGATTCACGACAAACGAAAAGAATTTACAACAAGAGCATTACATTATGTGGATGCTCTTCTCCGTGAACTCTCAAAAAGATATTCCATTCCGCATGAGGATATTCGCTATCTTCATTATGATGAGGTTACCGAGGATTTTCTCTCAATGAGAACGACAAAAAAGGTATTGTCAGAAAGAAGGAAGTATAGTGTCTATGTATATGGAAGAGATGTTGAAGAAAAGCTTGACGGAAAGAAAGGAAAAGAGTATTTCTCGTTATTTAATCGGGAAGAAAAAAAGAATAGTACTGAGTTAAAGGGAAATGGTGCTTCTCCTGGAAAAGTGGTGGGGATTGTAAAGGTTTGCCGAGGACTTAACGAAATCGTTAATATGAAAGAAGGAATGATTCTCGTTGCCTGCATGACTCAGCCGGAATTTATGCCAGCCATTAAAAAGGCAAAGGCAATTATAACCGATGAAGGAGGTATAACTTGTCATGCTGCCATCATTAGCAGAGAAATGAAAATTCCATGCGTTATCGGAACAAAAAATGCAACACGAGTATTGAAAGACGGCGATAAGGTCGAAGTCGATGCGACAAGTGGTGTGGTGAAAATTTTACAATGAATATCGTTCATTTTTCCGATCGAAAAAATAATGCGCTTGAGTTAGTTGGCGGCAAAGGAAGTAATCTTATCACACTGTACTCAAATAAATTTAATGTACCTAATGGATTTGTCGTCAGTACACAAGCATACAGGGACCATATTTACCATAATGATATTCTTCCGCTCATCCAATCAAAAACGAAAAAATTAAACGTCAATAATCACCAAATTGTTCAAGGGATTTCTTCGCTCCTTCAAAACGAAATAGTAAAAGGAAAGGTTCAGAAACAATTAGAAAAAGAAATTACGGATGCATTAAAGAAACTTAGAGGAAATAAGTTTGCCGTTCGTTCGTCTTCTCAGGCAGAGGACCTTGATTCAGCATCATTTGCAGGACAGCAGGATTCTTATTTGAATGTTCCTCGCAAAAAAGTAGTTGAGCACGTGAAGAAATGTTGGGCATCGTTGTATACCCCTCGTGCATTATTCTATCGGTCTCAACAAAAAGTATCACAAGAAATCGCAATTGCTGTTGTTGTTCAAGAAATGGTTGACGCAGAATATGCCGGCGTCATGTTTACTCTTGACCCTATACACAAAAAATTTATGTTGATTGAAATTGTGAGTGGTCTTGGCGAAAAACTTGTTTCAGGACAAGTCACCCCCAATACCTATTTCTTGGATCGAAAGACACATGAAATCGGCCAACATAATGTAACGGCACACTTTGATGAATCATGGCTTCCTAAAATTGCTACGACCGGGTTATCTATAGAAAAACATTACGGAAATCCACAGGATATTGAATTTGCTCTTAAAAATAACAAAATCTTTATTCTTCAATCACGCCCCATAACAACGTAAATGGAAGAGCTTTACCGTGGCGTCGTTTCAGTTGAAGTTGTAACTGAACTAGACAATAGGGTATTACAACACATCTCTGATTTATGTGGAAATTGGAATCATGACCTTTCTGTAGAATTATCTGATCGTTTTCATCATTTCCGTTTTGAAGGTCCAAAAACAGATGTCCGAATTGCTTTGGCAACTATTTATCATTTTTCATCTAGATACTATAGGGGAAACGTTCCAGAAACGTTTAAAGTTGAACTCGGTAAGGCCGATTTCTAATTAATTTCTATATAGTAAATAAATAAACTCTATTTAATTGTATTATTGTTACTATTATAAAGTAATTAAAATTAGAAAAGTTTAAATACCTCTTTATCCTACCGGGTGGTATGAAGCAAAAACTCAGTATCACTCTCGATGAAGAGACTGTCCAGGTAGTAGAACACCTTATTCAGAAAGGGGTCTTTAGAAATCGAAGCCATGCGGTAGAGTTCTCAGTCAAGAAAATGGCGGAGTCTCACCATGAGTGAGGAAACACGTTCGGATTCTGGAGATGACTTTGATAATTATGACTCTGGTGAATTTGCTGACGAAGATGAAAATGGCTCAGAAGAATATAGAGAAGAAGGTAACAAGTATGAAGCGAATGAAAACAATAAAGGTCAGGAAGGAAGAAACGAAAACAAAAAATCAAGTCTTGAAAAAAAAGTTGTATCACTTGCCGAAAAGAAAAAGGAACGAACAGAAAGGAATTCTTCACAAGAAGTTGAAGTTGCTGATCTCGAAACTCTCGAGCAATTAGTTGCGGAAGGAAAAATAAATGGATTAGATGAAGAATCATTACAGACACTATATGCAAAATTACAATCATATCATGCTGTTCATGGTCACGGAGGACATGATAGCAAAGGAAAGTCTCCAAAGTGGTCTCGATCACTGAGAGAATGGATCGATGAAGTTACGTACGTCATTAAGGGGTTTTTGAAAACAGGGGATTCGCGTTCAGATGATCCCTATCATGCGTTAGAGCATATCGATGGTCCCGTTGTTGTATTTCTTTCCGGTTTATTTGGATGGCCATACAATCTTAAAGAGTTTGAACACGCATCGGAATTGCCTCTTGTTCATTTTCATAGTCATAATGTCGATCAGATTCATGAATTTTTAACGCACGTTTATGATACGAAAAGAATCAAACCCATTGTGCTTGGATTTAGTGATGGTGGTGGAATTCGATTACATGAATATGTTGAGAAATATGGTGATGAGGCTATGGCCTTTTGGGTATCAGTTGCAGCGAATAAAAATGTCCACTCAAAGAAAGGAATTTACATTGATGGATCAAGCGATTGTTTAGCGCCTTGGTGGAAAGAATATCATACATCAACGAGTGTTCCTTTGCATCAGGTTCCCGCAACGCATGCTGGATTAATTGAGAACCATGCAGCAGCGAAAGATATTGGAAGAATCATCAAAGATACTGCGTTCACCAGATACGGGGTTCAATTAGGTCATGTGTATACGGATATGTATCGAAAAGCTGCTTAAAGATAGGAATCAATTTCTTTTTTAATGTCAGAAAAAACTTCTTGTATAGATCGCGACGCGTCGATTACGATGAGGTTATCTGGCAATATCTGTTTCAATCGAAGAAAATTCTTTCTCAAGTCTTTCATGAACTCAAGTTGCTCAAATTTTTCAGTCTCGCCTCGCTGAGAAATACGCTTCAATGATTGTTCCGCAGAGAGATCAAGAATAAATGCAATAGTTGGTTTCAGAAAATTTCTATTTGCTTCTAAAACAGTTTTTTCTGGTACTCCTTGGGTATGCTGAAACGCAATCGTAGAATAATAATACCGATCGCACAGCACAATATGGGTTGAACCATCTGTTTGTGAAAGAAAGGGAAGAACGGTCTTTTCCAGATGTTCTTTTCTGTCTAGTGTGAAGAGTTTTAAATATTTTTCAGGATCTGATTTAGGATCTTTATCTTCTTTCAGCAATGTCCTAATTTCTTGTCCATATTTCCCGGAAGTAGGTTCTCTTGTAGTGAGAATCCTAAATGATTTTGATTTCTTGAAGAGATAATTATGAAGACGTTCAATCATCTCACCTTTTCCAGCTCCGTCCAACCCATCAAGGACAATAAAAAGATTCTTCATTTGAAAATCTCTCCCGTCTCAGATGACCAAAACAGCAGATCAAGATGATCCATTGGAATTCCTATTTCATCAGAGAATCTTTTGAATTTCTTCTCGATCTTTAAATAATTTTTTCTTGTTAGGCTTTTTGGGATTTTTCTAATAACATTGAATTGCACTAAATTTTTTAATATATGGCGATCAAGAATGGAAAGATCAGTATACCCAATGTTTCTTAAGAAATGAGAAGATTCCTTGTATCCTAATCCCTTAACGTGTTGTATAAGATACTCCCGCGCCCCCTGACCAGTTCCATTCAGGTGGTTGAGTATTTCTTTATTCTTCTCTTTCATTACTAATAGATAATGAGACTTGTTATTATGAAATCGAACACCGTATTTTCTTAACGAGGGTTTAGGATCAATCTCATTTTTATGAAATT
>JAHFLI010000192.1 GCA_023255615.1 Candidatus Woesearchaeota archaeon | reverse complement strand
TGTTGCTGAAAATGATCAAACGCAATGATGGACAGTGATTGAGGACCGTCCTCAAAGGCGTTGGCGACATTAAGCTCTCCTTGATAAGAACATCCAGAAGGTTTGAGCGTATTCAGCGCAGATGTTTCAACCGACGTAATAGAAGCAATGCCTGCACAAACATCAGTATCTCCTCTTCTGTTTGCATAATCTTTCACCGTAATATCAAACGACAATTGATCTTTTGTTTGTTTTTTCAAAACCGAAGACGTTATTTCCGGCGGTAAAAAATCGACAAGGAGAGATCCCTGAACTTGACTTTCTTTATCTTTGACCGTATACGAATAGACAGAGCCAAATTCCGTCAATCCGCCCCCCGGTGGATACAGTAATTTACATTCGGAACCAGGACCAAAGGGTGTACAGAGATCAAAAGGAGTTCCATCTTGAAGAGTAACGTCAGATGGCTCTTCTTCTTTATCAGTATGAGCAATAAAAGAAATAAAATCATTTTGTCTGAGAATATTTTGACGCTGATCAGTGCCACCATACGCACTGACATCGAGTATTTTAGCGGTTGAAAACGGCAACGTTACCACTAGAAAAACAAAGAAGAGAGCAATAGCTCTGTACACACCACCCTTTTTGTTCATTTATCGTCTTCTTTTATCTCGTGAGTATATAAATATTCTCTCCGGGAAAAAACCTAAACATTTTTATAAAGACAAGGATCATTTTCTCGTTATGATTACATTAGAATTTCCTGATGGAACAAAGAAGCAATTTAAGAAAGGAACGACTGCGAAAGAAATCGTCGAAACAATTGGACCAAGGCTTTCGAGAGATGCGCTTTGCGTGAGCATAGATGGGAAAGTAGTTGACCTTTCTCGACCGTTGCAGGAATCGGGTACATTTAGAGTGTACACCTTTAAAGATAAGGAAGGAGTAGAAACATTTCGTCATTCAACTGCACATCTGATGGCACAGGCGATTTTGGAACTCTGGCCTGATGTGCTTCTCACGATAGGTCCTGTTGTTGAAGAAGGATTTTATTATGACATTGATAGACAAGAGCCATTTCATCCCGAAGATTTAGAAAAAATAGAAAAAAAGATGGAAGAAATTGTCAAAAGAGATCTTCCTGTTCAGAGAATGGAATTGTCCAAAAATGAAGCAATACAGATGTTTAAACATAACCCATACAAAGGAGAATTAATCGAAGAATTTGAAGAGACTATTTCGGCATACAAGCAAGGTGACTTTATTGATTTATGTCGAGGTCCTCATGTTCCTTCCACAGGCGTCATCAGCGCATTCAAGTTAACAAAGATTTCGGGAGCCTATTGGAGAGGAGATGCAAAGAATAAACAATTGCAGCGAATATATGGAATTAGTTTTCCCGATAAAAAAATGCTCCATCAATATCTCGAGTTGATTGAGGAGGCTAAGAAGAGAGATCATCGCGTTATCGGACAGAAATTGGATCTTTTTAGTTTTGATGATATATCCCCGGGTGCTCCTTTTTTTCATCCGAAGGGAACCATTATTTACAATGAACTATTAACTTTTCTTCGTCAAGAATATCGCAAACGTGGATACAAAGAAGTGATTACTCCCCTCATCTATCATAAACAACTTTGGGAAACATCCGGACATTGGGGACATTATCGCGAGAATATGCTTACCATGAAAGTAGATGAGCATGACGCATCACTTAAACCAATGAACTGTCCGAGTCATTGTGTCATCTACAAAAAGGGTTTTAAGAGTTATCGCGAACTTCCGTTGCAGATTGCAGACTTTGCTGTTCTTCATCGGAATGAACTCAAAGGCGTTCTTGGAGGTTTGACGCGAGTGCGAAAATTCCAACAAGATGATGCACATTTGTTTGTCACATCAGAACAACTTGAAGAGGAAATATTGAATTTGATCGAATTTGCACGATTTATTTACAAAGAAGTATTTCATTTTGATTATCATTTGGAACTTTCAACCAAACCAGAAAAAGCTATGGGAAGCGAGGAAGTATGGAATAAAGCGGAGAAAGCATTATCTGATGCATT
>JAHFLI010000191.1 GCA_023255615.1 Candidatus Woesearchaeota archaeon | reverse complement strand
ATTTCAATGACCCAAACAATAACGCTTCACATGAATCTCGACTTCCATCATGAAACAACCGTAAATGCGCTTGAGGGGGAATGGACTTAATCAGCCTACCATCCCAAACGAGAGTGAATGAATGTTTGCCACAACCTCCCCCATAACGTAGATTGATGTTAAAGATGTCATTAGTAATATTCATTTCTGGGCCAATTTGATCGTCTCTTAGTATTTCTAAGGAGTAAAAATCATTTCTCAATCCGCTTGTATCACTCATTATTTTCAGTTGAGGTATTTTTTGTTCAGTACGTAACGAATTGATATCCTCTTGTGCTTCGCTTAGTAGCTGTGTTTCCGAACATAAACCTGTACGAAGTTTTCCCTCTCCTTTCGAGGCAAAGACAAGATATTCTTTTCCTTGTTCAAACTCATAACCGCAACTTGCGCCACTTGATTCCGTATACACTGTTAATTCATTTGTTTGCTCTCCTTTCCACGTCTGAGAGACTTCAAATCGAACACCCATGAGATCACTAGATGTGATAATCTGGGGTCCTGATGCACATTGACAAGTATTGGGATCAACATGTTGATCTTCACGACATTTGGGAAAACTCATACATTTTTCTTGAAGAGGATTTACTAACGCAATAACCTTTCCGGAAAAAATCTGATCAGCGACGCCGACATTTTCTTCAAATGAACCTTTTACACAATCGCAGGCAGAAACAAACGCAATACTGCTCACGATGCCAATGATCAACCCGAGGAAAATGAACGCCATATTTTTATTCATGTAATCACCTTTCTGGAATATATTCTGCGGTATATAAATACCTTCCCTAGACTTCAATTGAGATTGAAGTAAATCTTTTTATGTCAGCGAAAAATAAGCACACTATGAACCGAGAACGCGCAATTATTGCTGCATTTCAGCGAAAACACCTGTTAACGGTAAAAAATGAATGGTACCGACGAGAAATAGAATTGTTCTTTGACAGAGAGATCCAATGGGAAGGAAAAGATCTCACATCTGAGCTCTTGCTCTTCGAGAATAGAAAAATAACTGCAAAAATCATCGCAAAGCAATCAGGAATTGTTGCCGGCATTGAAGAAGTTTCCTATTGGTTAAAAAAACAAGGATTGTGGATGGTGCAAAAGAAAGAAGACGGACAGATCATTCACCGAAATGAAACAATACTCATGATCGAAGGAAGAGCGAAAGATATAGTGAAGTATGAACGATCCGTTATTAATCTCTTGCAGCGCATGTCCGGCATTGCGACTTACACATCCCAACTAAAAAAGAAATTCAGAAACGTCGCAGCAACGAGAAAAACAGTATTACGATTCCTTGATAAAAAAGCGGTTGCCATTGGTGGAGGATTAACCCATCGACTCTCCCTGATGGACGGCATTCTGATCAAAGATAATCATATCGCCCTCGGAGCATTATGGCATCTGAAAAAATTGCAAAATATCAACTCATCTTTTATCGAAATCGAGATTCAAAAACCAAATGAGGTGTTAATCATAGCAAACATGCTTTTACCCTTGAAAGTAAATGCTCAAAAAATATTGATGTTGGACAATTTTACTCCTCACGAAATCAGAGGGGCAATCATTGATTTAAAAAAAGCAAGGTTGTCCGATCACTTCTTGATCGAAGCATCCGGAGGAATAACAGAGAAAAATATCTCTCAGTACAAAGGTGTCGATGTTATTTCCGTTGGATCATTAACTCATTCTGTCAACGCGCTCGATATGAGTTTGGAGATTATTCATTAATCTATTCTCAAAAATTCATCAATATAGTCCATTATTTTCTCATGTTTTTCAACATTCATGGAAATATGTTTTCCATATCCCGTTTTCGGAATAAGAATTCCTTCTCTGATGAGTTCAAGAATATTCTCTTTCTCTCCCCCCCTCATCTCAGGCGGAAATCTTTTTTGCAGATACTCAAAGCAGTATGACTATGTTCAAACTTCCCTTTACGACTCAATTTATAGAGAATCTTTCCTTTGATTTGAGTATTATTCCAATTTTAAGAGTCCATAAAAATAGACGTTAGAGGAATATATTTATA
>JAHFLI010000190.1 GCA_023255615.1 Candidatus Woesearchaeota archaeon | reverse complement strand
GACCGTGCCGCCTTCCTTCAAAATTGTGGGCACCCATTTATCGCGCGGAGAAGAACCTTCGTTATTCAGATCACAGACGAGTGCGACTTCTTTTCCGCGCATGTCGCCGATTACTCTTCCATCGTTGTAGATCATGACGGGATTCTTTACCAATTTATGAGCGACAACGTTTGAGAACACCCAGTCCCGCGATTCTCCTCCCGCGATACATTCAACTGATTTAGGAATTGTGCCATTTACTAAACGAGCTAGATCGGTACATGCTTTATTAATATGATCTTTATTACTCGCTACACTTTCCGCATTTACATAATATGGACCAATTTGTCCCGATGTATAAGGAAAAAACGTGTCAGTAAATTGAAAACCTTTATTTGCAATGAGTCTGTTTAAGTTATCCTCAAATAATCTCTTCCTTGTCTTTATTTGCATCTGTAGTTAAATTTTTTCCTCTTAATAAATTTTTTGAGAAATAGTGATTGAAATAAAGTAGTAACAGAACAGGGATAGTATACCTTTATTATTGCAATGCTTGTAAACGACGCTTTATATCTTCAAGTTCGGTTTGCAATGTTTTTGCTTCTTTATCTTTTTCTTTTGGCGAACCTTTTGTTTTTTGAGCAGCTTTTTTTTCAAGTTTAGCTTCCGGTTCATCAGGTATTAATGCGATTATATCATTTGCTTTGTTTTTAACGTAATTGACAGCGGATTTGAATTCTGTTTTAAATGCCAATTCTTTTTTTCGAAAGTGTTTAAATCCTTTTACTCGTTTCATCATTTGAATAAGATGTAACTCTGCATTCAATAAATGACGTTTTGAATCAATAGCATCGGCATGATCTACGCGAATATGTCGTGACTCCATTTTAAGAAAGATCTTCAAACAAATTTGTATCGATTGATTCGAGACGTGCTTTGACCAGCTGTAATTCATGCTCCCATTCTTCAATTTCTCTCTCTTCTCGTTCTTTTACTTCTTTAATTTTTGCAATCATGTGCTCAATCTCTTCCATTTTGAGTTTAATATCTTGAAGAGAGTCGTGGGTTGATTGGAATTTATCAAGACGAATGTAAATTGGTTCATTTAATTTCATTTTTTGAGGCCGCTCACCCATGCGCATGGTGTTCTCTTTAAATGAGCTTTTTTGAAATGACGAGGGCATTGGCGCATTTATGGTAGAGGGTGGTTCTGGAACATAACTTTTTGATTTTTTAAATTCATTTTGTGGTCGATCCATTGACAACGAATCGCTCATGTCAACTCCACTCTTAATTCTTCCTTCATTTATCCCCTGTGGCAGTGCAGGATAATTATCAGAATCTATGCCCGGCAAGTATGATTCTTCATCAGAATCATGGTCAGACGTCGACGACGTTTCATGTGACGGAAGATCAGGTAAATCGGGAAGTAATCCCCGTTCCTCTCTTTTTGTAAATAAACCCATTATGCACCTCTCCTAAAAATAAGATTCAATGATTTAAAAACGTTTGTTTTTTTGATTTTAAACCATATCTTTATATATTTCCACGCGTATTTATTCTCGATGGAAAGAAGTTCTCTCATTGATATTTATGTCGATGAAGTACAACGATTTTGTGTCGAGAATCTTGCAGCTGTTTTATATCGTTGTGTTGAACATACAAAACAACCACGTGATTTAATTGATTGGTTTACCGCAGAAACACAGGTTTATAAACATATTACTTCGGATGAATTACGAACCGTTACCGACTATTTTCTTGATCTTTCTGTATATCATATATTAAAAAATGAACATCCTGAATTACCTTCAATTAAATGGCCTTGGTGGGAAGACATCACTACTAAAGGTCCCCTTGGAAAAGATAGACTTAGACAAATAGATATATTAGAGGAAAAATACACTTATTTAATTGAGAACCTTCAACACTCAGAAAAATTATCTTATTTAGACCGTTTTTTAGGTAGGTTTGTTTGGAATCGTTTTTATCAATCTTTACAAAGTCAATACGATTTTCTGGAAGAAAAAGGTTATGTATGTCCTCCTTTGTTTCTATAATAAGTTAAAGAATTACAAACGAAAGATATTAAAATGAAAAATTCCTGTAAAATAATATTCTTTTTA
>JAHFLI010000189.1 GCA_023255615.1 Candidatus Woesearchaeota archaeon | reverse complement strand
TCGCGCCTTCTTTTTTTATTGCTTTTCTTTTTTTATAGGCAAGGTAGGCGAGGACAGAGTTGATTGCAATAAGAATTCCAATTGAAATGGAGAACACAAGAGAAAGAATGAGCTCAGTCCAATGGAGAGTCTGAAGATAATAGGGAATATATTGTATGGTGATATAAAATTGACTGACGATAATATTTATCGTCATGTACACAAGAAAAATACCTATCATCCAATAGATGTAGGGCGCTCTAAAAATCTTTTTCATGCAACAATCAAATCTCCATGCCCCATGCCCATTGCGCAAGTGAACGGAAATGTTCCAGATTTTTGTGGAGTAAATTCGATTACATTATTTGCTTCTGTCATTGTTGCTGTTACTCCAAGATCCGAAATAATTAACGATCTAAAACATCCAGACAATCTTTCCATATCTCCAACTATTTTTACAGGGATTCCTTGTTTTACCCTAATTGTATCGGGGTCATAATTTAATTTTCCCCAACTGAGATGAACAACCTGGACGCCGTTTTCAAGCTCTGCGTCAACTATTTGGCCAGCTCTGGGTTCTTTGGTATCTTCTAATGTTAAATCTGGTAATCGTGCACTTTGTTTTGGGGCAATAAAACCGTAGATTGAATATCCTAACAATGCAATAACAAGAACCCCAACAACAATTTTTATCCATAGATTTGATGATTTCTTTTGAGTTTCATCTTTCATGTGTTCTGATGTCTGTTCATTTGTTGTCATAGTTTCACCCGATTCGTGCTAATCCTGATTTTGGTGCAAAGACCATTATGATAATGAGTACAAAAACAACAAGAAAGCAGTACGAAAAGAATGTTAAGAAATCAATTGGTTTTTTAGTGATCTTATCGTTATTTTCAATGTAATGTTCGAATAACATATAAGAAAGTCCAAGCATAATAGTGATGTTAATTGCGATGAATACTGGCATGAACCATAAGATGTGATCTGAAGAAAACATGGTGCCAATCATGCCACCCATAATTCCATTCATCATACCAGCCATCATTCCTTCCATGATGCCCATACTGCCGCAACATCGTCCATTGAACCAACCAATAAATGTTCCTGCGATCATTCCCGTCATTCCACCAACAAAAATTCCATTCGTGGCCGCCATAATTGCCCCAATCATTAATCCTGTTTGCATTCCAAAGGTCATGCCAACCATCATGCCGGGCATCATTCCAATATCTCCTTTGTAGGAATTGAAATGCCACATGGCAGCTCCAACACTTACTACAGCAATTGTTGCATAGAAAACCCACCAGCCATAATGAGATAGAATATTTTGGTTGTGAATAATGCCAACATATGCAAGACTTTCAATAACGAGCAATAAAAAAAATACCCCAAGCATATAGGTAATCATTCTCCATTCCATTTCATATTTCCCTTTGTGTTTTTTCATTTCCCGAATTCTTTCTGAGAACGATTTCTTTTCACATTGCTTGCATGATTCATCTGTCATTTTACTTTTACAAGGTGTGTAAAGCTTTCTTTATAAATCTTGTGGAGATTTTTCCTTGACGACAAGACGCATGACTAACGCAATCGTTGTTCATCCAAGATTCTATAGTACGCAATAAATGATGCTCGTCCTTTTAACCGAATTTCAGGTTGTGTATGAACACAAAATCCAGAAAACCCGACTACGGTATATGAGTCTACCTGCATCACTCCTCGCTCAGTGGCATATCGGTCAACAGTATCGTGAAATTTGGGATTATCCTGAGTTGCGTTTTCTGGAGGAATATCTATTTCAATCGGATCACCCTGTAAAAAAATAGTTGCAGGATCTGTTGCGAGAATAAAAAATCCACTTTTATGATATTGCTTTGAATTCACGTCAACATGCCATCGTGGAGGATATGAGTGATCTCCACTTACTCTTACCGTTTCACAAAGACTTTCACTGACTTTCCATCCCTCTTGTTCTCGCACTAATTGCTGTATTCGGTCACAAATTGATCCCAGAGCAGGAAATCTTCCTGGAATTTCATCAAAAAAATGATGAGAATCGAGAGAAGGGGACGCCATTCTCCATTGGTCTATCGCTTTGATTTCTCGAGGTGTTGCGACAAATAACA
>JAHFLI010000065.1 GCA_023255615.1 Candidatus Woesearchaeota archaeon | reverse complement strand
TCATACGATTTCAAAATTAATCAAACCAACTGATGTAGTAACAACTGGCGTTGGTCAGCATCAAATGTTTGGTGAGCATTATTTAACACGAACGTTGCCGAGAACATGGCTCACCTCAGGGGGAGCAGGAACGATGGGATATGGATTGCCCTGCGCAATTGGCGCAAAAGTGGGCAAGCCAAAAAGTGAGGTGATTGATATCGACGGAGATGGAAGTTTCCAAATGACATCACAAGAACTAGCAGTCTGCAAAGAAGAAGAAATCAAAGTAACTCCCGTTATTATGAATAATTCCTATTTGGGAATGGTCCGACAATGGTTAGAGGCATTCCAAAACAAGCGCTATTCCGGAATTTATTATACATGCAATCCCAGCTTTCAAAAAATGGCAGAAGCCTACAAACTCAAAGGGATTACCATTTCAAAAAAATCAGAATTTCCAGACGCATTTAAGCGTGCCTACAAAAGCGATGTCACCACTGTTCTTGATGTGATGGTGGATAAAGAAGAAGGCATTTGGCCCATGCTTCCTCCTGCAGCATCATTAAAAGAAATTATTATGGGCAACGTTATTTTTAAACAAACATGGGAAGATATCTTGAAGTCGCGAGCAGCACGAGGAATCAAATGAAGCATACCATCGAGATTCTCGTCAATGATGAACCGGGGGTCATGACACGCGTTGCCGGATTGTTCGCACGACGAGGATACAATATCGATACGATCACCGTTGGAAAAACACATACACCAGGAAAATCAAAAATAATTATTACGGCGATTGGCGACGAAAAGACCATTGCTCAAATTGAAAAGCAACTCAACAAACTGATTGATGTTCTTCACGTTATCGAACTGAAACCAGAAGATGCAGTTACCAGAGAAATCTGCTTGGCGAAAATGACTGTGGCAGGAAAAAAAGAAAAAGAAGAGATCGTCAATTATGCCAATGTCTACAAAAATAAAGTCGTCGACATTACGCCGAAAACAATTACCGTCGAGATTGTCGGAGAACCGCAGAAAATAGACACCTTTCTTGAATTGATGAAGCCCTTTGGTATTCTTGATATGAGCAGAAGTGGAGTAACGGGAATTGCGCGAGAAAATCTAAAAGGATGACAAACACTAAAGTTCCTCGGACCATTCATCCCGGAACAAGAATTGGACATATTCATCTAAAAGTCGCTGATCTCGAACGATCGATTCATTTTTATTCAGAAGTATTGGGATTCGAAATCACCTCACGAATCGGAAACTCTGCAGCATTTCTTTCTGCTGGTGGCTATCATCATCACATTGGTCTCAATACATGGGAAAGTGCACATGGTTCTCCACCTCCACGAGGAAGTACGGGATTGTACCACTTTGCTATTCTCCTTCCAAACAGAAAAGCACTTGCTCGAGTATTTCAGCGATTGATTGATCATAAATGGCCGATCGAAGGAGCATCAGATCACGGAGTCAGTGAAGCTATTTATTTACGAGATCCTGATGATAATGGAATTGAAATATATGCTGATCGTCCAAAAAATAAATGGCCAAAAGAAAAAAGCGGTAAACTAGCGATGCAAACAAAAGCATTAGACATTGATAACTTGATGAACGAGATTGATGATTCATAATGGTTTTTCTACAAAGAAACAATTAACTGATCTTCTTTTTTGTTTTGATAATCTTTTTATTTTATCTTATTCGATATTCCTCTTGTTTAGGTGAATATGCATCTAAGAAAGCTTTGTGCGCGAGCGACAGTCGACCGATTTCAGGATTGCTTTTAAAAGAACCAATTACATTGTTCATAAGTGCTTCAAGAGTAAAATCTCCCGGAAGTCTGGGGGTTGTACCAAAATCAACATTGCCGACAATGCCCATTCCTGGAAAAGAATCACGGCAAAACGATTGAAGCAAGGTATGGTTTAGATATACCTGTTTGACGTGTTCTCTTTCTTGAGTCTCCCCCGACATCAGACGCAACAAAACTCGATAATCTGCTTGTTGATCATCCCTATATCCATTTGTCCTAAATAAAATTGCAGCACTTAAATTAAATCTTATTTCTTCCTTTGTTGCTTCAACGAATCCACCTGTTCGTGGAATGGCGATTGTGCCATTATCAATTAACCCAACTTGATATTCGAGATTGATTAAGGATCCTTGACCACTCTCTCCATCAAATCGCTTTCTCTTTCCATGCTCTTCAAATGTATTTATCATTTTTCATCACCTTTATTTGTTACTTCTATTTAGTAATGATAAAATACCAACTTTATTAATTTATGGGGTGGTAAATACCACCTCAATTAGAAAACTTTATAATGAACAGAGTTATCTGCACCTAAAATGTTCCAAGAACTCCTACAGAAAATTGGGCTGTCCCTCAATGAAGCACGGGTGTACGAAGCGTTGCTCCACCTTGGAGAAGTCAATGTAAACAAAATCTCCATCAAATCAAAAGTTCATCGCAGAAATGTGTATGACTCCCTCAATAAACTCATCGAGAAAGGTCTCGCTTCTGAAACATTTGTCAAGGGCGAGAAGGTGTTTAAAGCTATTGATCCGGAAAGATTGAAAGAAATCATTAAAGAACAGGAATCAGCCTTAGATTCATTTCTACCAGACATGAGAAAACTCTATACATCAGTAGAGTCAGACACTGAAGCATATCTCTTTCGTGGTGTAAATGGTTTCAAAAATTATCTTCAATTAATTTTGGAACAAAAACAAACTGTCTATTTCATCGGTGCAAAAGCATTTTGGCTTGATCCTCGGTTACAACATTATCTAAGACATTTTAATAAAGAACGAAAAAAGCGAGGAATTACATTTATGCACTTGTTTGACTACGAAGTTAAAAAACAAAAGCCAGAAATTCTTACCTTAGTCGGAAAGCCCTATAAATTTTTACCAAAAGAATATTCGAGTGCGACAGCCGTAGATATTTTTGGAAACTATGTGGTCACATTTGTTGGAGTGAAGCCCGGAGAGCTTTATGAAGAACCCTTGCAATTTGTCCTGAAAAGCAAACTTCTTGCAGATGGGTATAGAAAATTCTTTCAGTTTATGTGGGATCATTGCAAAGAAACCTAATCTTATCCAATCTTTGAATAGTAATACATTTGATAATTATTCTGATCAACATTGACAACCGTTGGCCCAAATAATCCTTTTTTATCTAATCGTGATCCACCAAACAATCGAATGCCAGAATCTTGTTTCCAAGTGATTCCATCTAAGGAAGATGCAGAATAAATTGCAGTCTGTCCCGCATATGGCGCACTATAATATACCGTAAATATACCATTAGCCGAAAGAACATCAGGTTCGTCACCAGGTAATCCAAGTTCTTGTGCGATTCCAAAAATTTTTCCGTCTGAAGATTCCGTAGAATAGAGTGTTCCATTCTGAGAAAAAATCATCTTCCAGCCAGATCCTGTTTTAAAGACATCAAACCCATTCAACGTTCCAGAGTATCGAACACCTTCTTCTCGATCAAAATACACTCCATTTGTTGACGCTGCACTAAAAATCGAGTCTCCAATTTGGTAGTATATCCGATAGGTTTCTCCGGCATCAACGGCGCTAAGATCGGTTACTCCATTCTCAATCCCAACACGTTTATACAACCACCGATCTTGATGCCACAGTGCAACGGTGACGTCATTGTTTTTTGCATCGATATAATACACACGAACACTACCCTCATGATCAACAAGGGCGTCTGGCTTTGAACCTTGTTCGGCAACAATTTTTGGTTTTCTCGTCCATACGCGTCCATTTACTGAGTCTGCTCCAATAATGCGATGATTCCAGGGCCCATCACCAAACTGATTTCCTGCGCCAATACCTGGAATAACATCGGAGAAAAGGATATCATTAATATCATAACCACTCTCTTTTTGCCCTGAATGTTGCTGAATATCTCCGGGCGGAGAAGGCTTGAAGGCTTGCTTTACCAAATCATCTGAAGGCAAGTGCAATGTTTTCTTTTCCGTCGAACTGCACGCTGAGAGAAGAAGAATGACAATGAAGATGCCAACAATCCATTTCATAGGGGGGTGAAGCACATAAGAGTTCTTAAATTTTATCTTGAAATGAACGAGATTCGTGGAAAAGGCGAGAGAACCGCCAAAAATATTCCGGAATTCTCGACCATAAATTTATTAACTTGATTTACTTACCTCCTTGCATGGATCGGAAATTTGACAGGGTGTTAGGATCAATTTTCACTGGGGATAACATGTCAGAACGAATGATACAATACATTGCAGTCGTTTCATCGTTGCTTGTTGCATTTCCGACAATCGGTGTGGCGGTTATGGACAGTATTCTTACGGGCATTCTTCTTGGGGTGTTTATTGCAATGATGATCTCCATAATGTTATTTTATTTTTGGTATCGACCAAATCAAAGTGTTGTTTGATCATTTCAAAACAAGAAATTCCTGCTTCTCTAATATTCATTTAATAAAATTCACAATTGGATTATTTAAGAAAGATCTGAATGTTTGATTAATACGTTTTCGTTTGCTGATCTGATAATCACTCCAACCTATCAAAGTCGTTATTTAAAATCGGTTTAAATCATTTCTGACTTAGTCCACAATGCTATTAGTTCCAAATATCCTTCGCGTGAATTGGTTTGATTAATATTCCTTCAGGCTTTTTCTCAAATACTCCATAATCCCCAGGTTTAATCTTATAATCCTTTAGTATATCGGATGGGAATCTCATAACCATAGAATCCCCCAACGTGCCAAATTTTCTAACGAGTTTTCTTTTTCCGGTCTTTATGTCGAACTTTATAAGTTCGCTTGAAGTAAAATATTCTTCACCACATGTAGGGCATTTTAGGCAGTCTAACGTAATGCCTTCCTTCACACTCTTAGCTACCTTAACATCTGTTCCACACTTATAGCAAGTTTTCATAAATTTTTTCATTTTCTCCTTCCCTCCAGGCTCTTGGTTGTTGGCTTAACATGAATTAAAATAATATTTTCGTGGTTTACATACGATAAGCACAAATACTTTCTTCTGAATGGGTAAAATACGTTGTATTTGTTCTGATTCTTTGAAACTAATACGTGTTCTCCTTCATCCAGCATTTCTAATACAAATTCAATAGGCTTCTTTAACTTGTCAAACTCCTCTTTGAAATGCCATGTAAATACCAATAATTTCCCTTTCCAATATAACTCTTCAAAATAAATCTTATCACCTAATAGATATCTATTGTTGTATATAGATATTTATAAACTTTTCGATAATCTCTGTGTCTCCCCACAACAATATTTATAAAACCAGTGGCATTTCGCCAGTACATGAAATACAAGATTGCAGTTATGCCCGGTGATGGCATTGGACCGGAGATTATTGAGCAGGGAAGGAAAGTTCTCGATACCGTTTCAGAAATCCATCATTTTGATATCGACTGGATTCATTACGATAATGGTGCCGATAAATATCTCGAAACGGGAGAATTAATAACAGAATATACCTTAAAGGAAATTAAAAAATCCTGCAAATCAATATATCTCGGCGCATTAGGGGATCCGCGCGTTAAACCGGGCATTCTTGAAAAAGGAATTTTATTAAAAACGCGATTTTATTTCGATCAATATGTTAATTTACGACCAATAAAATTATTGGAAGGCGTAGAATGTCCGCTCAAAGATAAGACTCCAAAGGATATTAATTTTGACGTGATTCGTGAAAACACCGAAGATTTTTATGTCGGCATCGGCAATCGGGCAAAGATAGGAAAGTCAAAACAAGAATTAGAAGTCATTCGCTCACTATACTCCGTAAAATTTGGACTTGATATTGATACACAAGGATCTGACATCGCCTATCAAATCGGCGTTATATCAAAAAAAGGATCAAAGCGGGTTATTGAATATGCATTCGATCATGCAAAAAAATTAAAGAAAACAAAAGTGACTGCAGTGGACAAAGCAAATGTGCTTGATTCCGTGTATTCTTTTTGGAGAGAAACGGTTGATGAGGTGGGAAAAAAATATCCTAGCATTCAATATGAATTTAATTATGTTGATGCGATTACGATGTGGTTTGTTAAAAATCCAGAATGGTTTCAGGTCGTCGTTGCCCCGAATATGTTCGGTGACATTATTACTGATCTTGGTGCAATGATTCAAGGCGGCTTAGGTCTTGCTCCCGGAGGAAATATTAATCCTCATGGAATTTCTATGTTTGAACCGATTCATGGTTCAGCGCCAAAATACAAAGGTCAAAATGTCGCAAATCCCCTAGCAACTATTTGGGCAGGTGCGTTAATGCTCTCAGAATTACGCCAGCAAAAAGCATCTGATGCAGTTATCAACGCGATTCAAGATGTTCTCAAAGAAGGAAAAACAAAAACAAAAGATCTTGGCGGCAATAATTCCTGCTCTCAAATGGGAGATGCGATTGTAAAAAAGTTGAAAATCTAGTGTTTGAGATAATTTACTCATTGTTTTTCCCAATCGACCCAACCGAGCATAACATATTTAAATCGACCTTTATTACTACTAAATTATAGTGACAGAAGCTGATGATTTGGAATCAAGGATTTTGGAATCAGGTAGAACTTTCGTTGACGAATCACGAAAATGGAGAGATCAACAAGGATTTCGATTCCAAGCTGAAGAACAATTATTTGACGCGTGTATGCAAGACGAAAATTTGAAGGCGAGGCTCTTCCAGTTTATCTTAGCGTATTCACATCATCCTGCATCCGGCAGTTCCTTCTTTAATCTTTCTCCTGCAAGCGTTGAACCCATTGCGGATCTGTGGCATCAGTATATGGATGGGCACCAGCTTCCTTCTTTAGTCCC